>DATLFZ010000379.1:0-16398 GCA_035540795.1 Beijerinckiaceae bacterium
GCACAACGTGGTGCCGATGGCCCGGGCCGCGTCGGCCTGACGGGCCGCGTCGGCCTGACGGGCCGCGTCGGTCTGACGGGGGCCGCGTCGGCCGGATGGGTCGTCTCGGCCTGATCGGCCGTCTCGGCCTGAGGCAAGTCAAGGCCGCCGGCGCCGAGGCCCGGTAGCGACCGGTCATGAACGTCGAACTCGCCGCAGCCCGCGACGCGGAGCGGGCGGTCGCCTTCCCCCTGCGGCTCGACCCGCGCGCCGTCCTGCGTGCCGCCCTCGTGGCGCTCGCCGCCGGCGCGCTGGTGGTCGGCTTCGCCGCCCACCTCGCCGAGCGGCCCGAACTCGCGGCGCGGATCTGGCTCGGCGGCACCGTCCCGGTCCTCGCCGCGCTTCTGGTCGAGATCGTCACCAGCCTGCGTCGGGGCGAGGTCGGGCTCGACATCGTCGCGGCCCTGTCGATGTCGGCGGCGCTCGCCTTCGGCGAGAACCTCGCCGCGGTGGTCGTGGCCCTCATGTATGCGGGCGGCCAATATCTCGAGAGCCATGCGGAGCGCCGGGCCCGGCGGGAGATGACCGCGCTCCTCGCCCGCGCGCCGCGCAGCGCCGTGCGCCACCGGGACGGCGCCCTCGAGGAGGTCGAGCTCGACGCGGTCAGCCCCGGCGACCGCCTGCTCGTGCGGCACGGCGAGATCGTGCCGGTCGACGGGGTGCTCGAAACGACCGGCGCCGTGCTCGACGCCTCGAGCCTGACCGGCGAGGCGCTGCCGGTGCGGCCGAGGCCCGGCGAGCCCGTCCTCTCCGGCTCGACCAATGTCGGGCCGAGCTTCGACATGACCGCATCCCGCGTCGCCGCCGAGAGCACCTATGCGGGCATCGTGCGCCTCGTCGAGGCGGCGCAGCGCTCGAAGGCGCCGATGTCCCGCCTCGCCGACCGCTACGCCATCGTCTTCCTCCTGGTGACGGTCGCGGCCGCCGGCGGCACCTGGCTCTTCACGGGCGACCCGATCCGGATGATCGCCGTCCTCGTGGTGGCGACCCCGTGCCCGCTGATCCTCGCGGTGCCGGTGGCGATCGTCTCCGGCGTGTCCCGGGCGGCCCGCCACGGCATTCTGGTCAAGGGCGGGCGGCCCCTCGAGGCGCTCGCCCGCATCGACACCGTCGTCACCGACAAGACCGGCACCCTGACCCACGGCACGGCGCGTCTCGTCTCCGCCGCGCCCGAGCCGGGCTTCACGGCGGACGCGCTCCTGCGGCTCGCCGCTTCCCTGGACCAGGCGTCGAAGCACCCGATCGCCGAGGCGCTGGTGGCGGAGGCGCGCGAGCGCGGCCTTTCCCTCGCCGTGCCGAGCGACGCGGTCGAGACCGCCGGGGCGGGGGTCGAGGGCCTGGTCGAGGGTCGGCGCCTCGCCGTCGGCGGAGCGGGCTTCGTCGCCGGGCTGACCGGGGCGTCGCCGGTGCCCGACGCGGGGGCCGGCGCCGTCACCGTCGCGGTCGCGGTCGACGGCGCCTTCGCGGGGACGCTCGTCCTGTCCGACCGGCTGCGCCACGGCACCGCCGACCTCCTCGCCGATCTGCGCGGGCTCGGCATCCGCCGCATCGTCCTCGCGACCGGCGACCGGCCGGACGTGGCCCGCGCCGTGGTCGACGGGCTCGGCTTCGACGCGGTCGAGGCCGACCTCGCCCCGCGCGACAAGACCGCCCTCGTCGCCGCGGAGCGCCGGCGCGGCACCGTGATGATGGTCGGCGACGGGGTCAACGACGCCCCGGCGCTCGCCGCCGCCGATCTCGGCGTCGCCATGGGCGCCCGCGGCGCCGCCGCCTCCGCGGAAGCCGCCGACGTGGTGCTCCTCGTCGACCGCCTCGACCGCATCGCGCCCGCGATCCGCATCGCGCGGCGCGCCCGCGCCATCGCGCTCCAGAGCGTCACCGTCGGGCTCGGCCTGTCCTTCGCCGGGATGGCCGCCGCCGCCTTCGGCTATCTGACCCCCGTCCAGGGCGCGCTCATGCAGGAGGTGATCGACGTCGCGGTCATCCTCAACGCGCTGCGCGCGCTCGGCGGGCCGGATCCGCTCGCCCGGACGGCGTAGGGGAGGGGCCGGTCAGGCCGGCGCGATCAGGCGCCGGTAGAGGTGCCAGGTGGCGTGCCCGAGGACGGGCAGCACGACCACGAGGCCGAGGAACAGCGGCAGCATTGCCACGACCAGGAGCGCCGTCACGAGGCCCGCCCAGGCGAGCATCGGGCCGGGATTTTGCACGACGGCCTGGACGCTCGTGATCATGGCGGTGATGAAGTCCCGGTCCCGGTCGAGCAGGAGGGGGAACGAGACGACGGTCAGAGCGAAGGTGAGGAGCGCCATCGCCGCCCCGACGAGGTGCCCGACCGCCAGAAAGGCGACGCCCTCGGGCGTGCCGAACACCGCGGCGAAGAAGCCGCCGAGGGTCGGCGGCAGGCTGAAGCCGAGGAACAGCGCGAGCAACAGCCGCACCTGGTACATCCACATCAGGAGGATGAAGAGGCACACGAAGGCCATCCAGCCGAGCTCGCGCCTACCTTGCCGCAGGGGCGCGGCCAGCACGCCCGGCCAGTCGAGAGGGAGTCCGCGCTCCCGCCGGCGGCTCACCTCGTAGAGCCCCGCCGCGGCGAAGGGACCGACCAGCACGAACCCGGCGGCGAGAGGATAGGCGAGGTAGGCGAGGCCGAGGCGGAAGAGGCAGGCGAGGATCAGGATCCCGCCCGCCGCGAAGACCGCACCGAAGAACAGGCCGAAGACCGGCGCGGCCCGGAAATCCTCGATCCCCGCCACGAGCGCCTGCCGCACGTCGGACCAGGCGATCGCCCGCACGACCGGCATCGGCTGCGCGGCCGGCGCCGCGACGGAGCGCGTGTTCTCCATGGCCGTCCTCCCCCGGGGCATCTTGAACCAAGGCCAGGAAAGTTCAACCGCCGCCGCGCTCCTCGGATGCCCGGGCGCCTTGTGCCGCATGCCGCAGCAGGAGCTCAGTCGTGGTGAATCCTTCCGCTAGGGAAAGCCAAAGATCCGAGCGTCGTGCGCAGGACGATCTCCAATCGTCTGCGCTAGGTTCGCTCCTGTCGACAACGAGCCGCGGGTCGAAACCGACGGCGACGACAGGGGGCAGACCATGGACGTGACGCTTTCGACGAGCGCCCGCACGAGCATTCGGGCGCTTCAGCAGATCTCCGAACAGATCACGGCGACGCAACGACGCCTCGCGACCGGAAAGCGGGTCGCGACCGCGTTCGACGACCCCGCCGCCTTTTTCACTGCCTCGGCGCTCAATGCCCGCGCCATGGAGCTCAACAAACTGATGGACACCATGGGAACCGCCCAGAAGACGATCGAAGCCTCGAGCGCCGGCATCACCGGCCTCCAGAGCCTGCTCAAGTCGGCCGAGAGCGTGGCGCGCCAGGCGCTCACGGCGACCGCGACGGCGGCGAAGGTCGTCGGCACCACCACGGTCGCCTCGGCCGGCCAGACCTTCACCTGGACAAACGGACGGACCCTGACGGTGAGCGACGGCACCACGACGGCCACCTACACCTGGAGCGCGGGGGCGAACACGTACCAGCACGTGATCGACGCCGTGAACAACACGGCGAACATCAAGATCCGGGCGAGCCTGAGCGCCGACGGACGGCTCCAGTTCGAGGCCCTCGACGGCTCGACCATCACCATCGCCGGCACCTCGTCCGCGAGCGAGAAGACCATGATCGGGCACGCGGCGGGGGCGACGACCGGGAGCGTGAGCACCGCCCGGCAGAGCCTCGCGCAGCAGTTCGAGGCGCTGCGCACGCAGCTCGACCAGGCGGTGAAGGACGCCGGCTACGCCGGGGTCAATCTCCTCGACGGCGGCTCCCTCGCCGTCGCCACGAACGAGACGGGCACGTCGAAGTTCACCGTGGCGGGGGTCCAGATCACCGCCGCCGGTCTCGGGCTCGCCGCGCCCGCCAACCAGTTCCAGACGGATGCCGACGTGAACGCCGCGATCGCCAACGTGAGCCGGGCCGTGACGGCGCTCGCCGCCCACTCCACCGTGCTCGCCTCGAACATGGACGTGGTGAAGGCCCGCCAGGACTTCACCAGGAGCATGATCGACACCCTGAAGGCGGGCGCGGACGACCTCCTACTTTCCGACACGAGCGAGGACAGCGCGCTCCTCCTCGCGCTCCAGACCCGCGAGCAGATCGCGGCGACGGCGCTCTCGATGGCGCACGGGTCCGACCAGACGGCGCTGCGCCTGTTCCGCTTCTGAATCAGGGCGCCCCCTGATCGACTGCTCCGCCCGGGAGACCGGCGCGGAGCTCTTCTTTTCCGGCCGGCGGCTCGTCGGCCGCCGTCCGCGCCGCCTCCCGCCAGGCGAGGACGACCCGCTCGAGGGCGGCGAGCTCCCCGGCCGGCAGGCGCCCGAGCGTCTCGCCCACATAGGCGCGCTGCAGGGCGAGACCCTTCTCGGCGAGGGCGCGCCCGCGCCGGGTGAGATGGAGCGCGTGCGAGCGCCGGTCGCCGGGGATCGCCCGGCGCTCGACGAGCCCGGCCTCCACCAGGCGGTCGACGAGCCCCGAAACGTTGCCCTTCGTCACGTAGAGCCGCTCGGCGAGCTCCTGCTGGCTCGCGCCTTCGTGCTCGGTGAGGGTCGACAGGAGGTCGAACTGGGGGATGGAGAGTCCGATCGTCCGCAGCCGCCCGGCGATCGCCGCGGAGACGCGCCGGTGCAGGCGGACGAAGCGGAACCAGACCCGCATCGGGTCGGCGAGATCGTGGGGCACGGGCGGATCCGGACGGCGAGCCGGGACAGTTTACATCGGAACCGTTCGGATGCGAACGATCCGGCGCCCCAGAACGAAACCCGCCCCCGGCGTGTGCCGGGGGCGGCGGGCAAGGTACGGCGAGTGGGCGATCAGCGCCGGCGCTGGCGGCGGACCCGCACGGGGACCGCGGCGGGGCGGGCGCCGAGGCCGGCGAGGGCCCCGAAGGCCAGGGTCACGGCGCCGACGGAGGCACCGATCAGGAACAGCACTTCCGCAAGGTGCGCGTGCGAGCCGAGGCCGATCGCCAGCGCCAGGACGGTCAGGACGATGAAGACGACGCTCGCCCGGAGCGCGACATTGCGTGACATGGCGATGTTCTCCCGAAGTTGTCGGACGAACGCGGGACCGCTCAAAAGGGTTCCGGACCGACGGTTACCTGCGCGTACGGCGCCGTACGCAAGACCTCGGTCAGCTCGGCAGGAGCGGGCGAGCGGAACCGTGTGGCAACAGCCGCGTTGTTCGGACATCAATCGGCGGCACGCCGATGGCAACCGTGACGAGGCAATCATGCTCGGCTGGGCAATTACTTTCCTGATCATCGCCTTGGTGGCGGCTCTGTTCGGTTTCGGCGGCATCGCCGGCGCGGCCGTCGACATCGCGAAGCTCATCTTCTTCGTGGCCATCGTTCTGTTCGCGATCTCCGCGGTCGTCGGCCTGGTGCGCGGACGCTCGACGCTCTAGCCGGCACGATCCCACGAACGCGAAACGCCGCCCCTCGGGGCGGCGTTTTCGTTTGCGCGGTGCGAAAGCTGCGCTCAGCCCGTGGCCTGGAGCGCCGCCCGGGTCATCTGGTCGGGGCCGAGATCCTCCACCCCCTCGACGGCGAGGAGGGCGGCGAGGCGCGAGCGGGCCCGGTTCACGCGGCTCTTGATGGTCCCCACCGCGCAGCCGCAGATGTTGGCCGCCTCCTCGTAGGAGAAGCCGGAGGCGCCGACGAGGAGCAGCGCCTCGCGCTGGTCCGGCGGCAGCTTGGCGAGGGCGGCCCGAAAATCCTCGAAATCGAGGCGCGAGCCCTGTTCCGGCTGGACCCGCAACCGGCCCGCATAGGAGCCGTCCGGGTCCTCCACCTCGCGCCGCCGCTTGCGGTACTCGGAGTGGAACAGGTTGCGCAGGATGGTGAAGAGCCAGGCGTTCAGGTTGGTGCCGCGCTCGAAACGGTCGATGTGGGAGAGGGCGCGCAGGAGCGTGTCCTGGACGAGGTCGTCGGCCCGGTCGACCTGGCCGCACAGCGAGATCGCGAAGGCGCGAAGGCTCGGGACGGCGGCGAGAAGGGCGTCGCGGATGGCGGGTTCTGGCTGGGTCACCGCCGCCCCTCTTTTTCGCCCCTGTCGAGGCGGCCGAGGAGCTCGGCGAAACGGTCGGGCACCGGCTGGTTCACGAGGTCGTCGTACATCGCCCTCAGATGGGTCCCGATCCGGTCCTGGATGGCGCGGTCGAGCGTCGGCTCGGCCCCGCCGCGGTCGGACAAGTCGTCCGAAAGGTCGGCTTTCGGCATCAACTTGGCCGCCCCTTTCCTTCTGTCGCTGATCATTCGATGTGGTCCCCTCGCCGGCGACGGCCGGCGCCCCTCGTGCATTCCTTCGGCGCGCCTCTCTGGGCGCACTTCGCCCGACAACGCCGCCGGGTCCGTGTGGTTCCCGCTGGAACCATTTTTCACCGATCGAGTTTGTTCCAGGTTAAGCTGGGGGAGAGCCCCACCCGGGGAAAGCCCGACGAAAAGCCCACAAGGGGAAGCGAATGTCGACAGCGCAGCTGGTCGTCCAGCACCTGCCCTACCTCCGTCGTTACGCCCGTGCCCTCACCGGAAGCCAGATGGCCGGCGACGCCTATGTCGCCGCCACCCTCGAGACCCTCGTCAGCGAGCCCGAATCGATCGGGCGGACGTCCGACATCAAGATCGAGCTGTTCCGCGTCTTCACCCGCATCTGGAACTCGCTGTCGGTGAACGGCAAGAGCGAGCAGATCCAGCGCGACCTGCCGGCGGAGGTGCGCCTCGGCCAGATCACCCCGCTGCCGCGCCAGGCCTTCCTCCTGTCCTGCCTCGAGGGCTTCACCGAGGAGGAATCCGCCGAGATCCTCGGCGTCGACATTGGCAAGGTGCGCGCCCTCGTCGACGAGGCGGGCCGCGAGCTCGCCGCCGACATGGCGACCGACATCCTCATCATCGAGGACGAGCCCCTCATCGCCATGGATCTCGAGGCGCTGGTGACCGGCCTCGGCCACAACGTCACCGGGGTCGCCCGCACCCACGGCGAGGCGCTGAAGCTCGCCGACCAGAAGCGGCCGGGCCTGATCCTCGCCGACATCCAGCTCGCCGACGGCTCCTCCGGCCTCGACGCGGTCAACGAGCTCCTGAAGAGCTTCGAGGTGCCGGTGATCTTCATCACCGCCTATCCGGAGCGGTTCCTCACCGGCGAGCGGCCGGAGCCGGCCTTCCTGATCGCAAAGCCCTTCCAGCCGGCGAACGTGTCGGCGGTGATCAGCCAGGCGCTTTTCTTCCAGCAGAGCGCCCGCCGGCGCGAGATGCGGGCGACCGCCTAAAGCACGGCCCCGACCGGGCGCGCCCGCCCTACTCGGGCGCGTCGGTTGCGCCGCGAAATCCGGTGGCCAGCACGTAGAGCTCGGCCGAATCGGTCCGGCTCGCCGCCGGCTTGACGTGGCGGACGGTGGCGAAGTCGCGCTTGAGGTCGGCGAGGAGCGTGCCCTCGGTCCCGCCCTGGAGCACCTTCGCGAGGAAGGTGCCGCCGGGCGCGAGGACGGCGCGGGCGAACTCCGCCGCCGCCTCGGCGAGCCCCATGATGCGCAGGTGGTCCGTCTTCTTGTGACCGGTGGCGTTGGCGGCCATGTCGGACAGGACCACGTCGGCCGGCCCGCCGAGGAGCGCCGTCAGCGCCTCCGGGGCGGCGGGATCGAGGAAGTCGAGGGTGACGAACTGCGCCCCCGCCAGAGTCTCGATCGGCAGGAGGTCGATGCCGACGACCCGGCCTTTCTCCGTTCCGACCTTCGACACCGCGACCTGCGCCCAGCCGCCCGGCGCCGCGCCGAGGTCGATCACCCGCTGGCCGGGCCGCAGGATGCGGAAGCGCTCGTCGATTTCGAGGAGCTTGTACGCCGCGCGGGAGCGGTAGCCTTCGGCCTTCGCCCGGGCGACGTAGGGGTCGTTGAGCTGGCGCTCGAGCCAGCGCTTCGAGGAGACGGTGCGCTTGCCGGCCGACTTGACGCGCTGCTTGAGGCTGCGCGGCGCGCCGCGCTTCTCGCTCACCAGCGCTCCCCGCGCCGCCAGACCCCGTCCTCGCGCATGAGGTTCATCAGGATGCCCTCCCGCAGCCCGCGGTCGGCGATGCGCAGGCGGCGGGACGGGAAGGCGCGGCGGATCGCCTCCAGGATGGCGCAGCCGGCGAGGACGAGATCGGCCCGGTCGCGGCCGATGCAGGGATTGGCGGCGCGCTGCGCGAACTCGGTCTCGAGGAGGTCGTCGATGACCGCGGTGATGTCCTCGTCCCGCATCCACATGCCGTCGACCCGGCGCCGGTCGTAGCGGGGCAGGCGCAGGTGGATGCCGCCGACCGTGGTGACCGTGCCCGAGGTGCCGAGCAGGTGGAACCCTTCGCCGGTCGAGGCCGAGGCCGCGACGAGGGCGAAATCGGCCAGGAGCTCCGACACCTCCTCGACCATGCCCTCGAAGACGAGGCGAGTGACGTGGGTGCCGCCGTGGCGCTCGGCGAGGGTGACGACGCCGACCGGCAGGGAGTCCCAGGCGCGAATGCGCTTGCAGGGATCGGCGAGGGGGCTCGCGGCCCGGCCGTCGAGCCAGGCGATCTCGGTCGAGCCGCCGCCGATGTCGAAGATCACCACCGAATGGGCGCGGGGATCGGCGAGCGCTGCGCAGCCGGTGACGGCGAGGTGCGCCTCGGTGCGCCGGTCCACGATCTCGAGCTCGAGTTCGAGCTCGCTCGCCACCCGGCGCACGAACTCGGCCCCGTTCTCCGCGAGCCGGCACGCCTCGGTGGCGATGAGCCGGGCCCGGGCGACCCGCCGGTGCTCCATCTTGCCCTTGCAGACGCGCAGGGCGTCGATGGTGCGCTCGATCGCCGACGGGCTCAGCTGGTTGGAGAAGCCGAGCCCCTCGCCGAGGCGCACGATGCGGGAGAAGGCGTCCGTGACCCGAAACCCGTAGGGGGCCGGCTCGGCGACGAGGAGGCGGCAATTGTTGGTGCCGAGATCGAGGGCGGCGTAGTTGCACCCGCCGCGGCTCCCCCAGCGCTGGGGGTTGCGACGCGGCCGCGGCCGGTGTTCGGCCGGCGCGAGCGGGGCCGGCGTGTGTTCACGCCCGGCGCCCTCCTGCCGGCCGGCAGCTTCGTCTCTCACCGCGCGAATCCTGGTGAGCCCCGGCGGTCCGAGGCCCGCGTTGTGGGCAAGAGTAACAACGGGCGGGGGCTCATGCCAACCCCCGCGCGGCTCACGGCCGCGCTTCCGGCGCGGCGAGGGCCCGCGGCACCGGGGCCAGCAGGCCCTTGACCTGGACGTAGGGGCGGGGCCGGTTGACCACCTCGTCGAGGCGCAGCCACAGGGTCTTGGGCGAGAAGGGCTTGGCGACGATCTCGTTGACCCCGATCTCGACCGCCCGCTCGACCTGCCGGCGGCGCGGCTTGAACATGGTCAGGATGATCGGGATCGTCGGGCAGGGAGAACTGCCCGGCGTGCGCGCGAGGCGGATCACCTCCTCGGCGCTGACCACGGCGATGTCCCAGTCCAGGATGAGGAGGTCGGGCTTGCTCTCGCTCAGCGCGCCGAGGGCCTCGGCCCCGTCGTGGGCCTCGGCGATGCGCTTGATCCCGACCCGGGTCAGCATCTCGCGCACGATGCGGCGCAGGTACAGGCTCTCGTCGGCGACGACGGCGGCGAGATCGGGAAAGGTCGGGGTGGCGATCATGACACTGCGCCACGGTACCGGCCCGGGTTTGCCGTTTTCCTAATGCCGCGCCGCGGACGTGGAACTCTGCGCCGCTTGACGCTAAGGAAGTCGGACAGCGCCTCGCGGCGCGCGGAGCCTTGCGGATGAACGACGTCCCGGCCGGGGAGATGGAACGGCTGCGCGCCGAGAACCGGCGCCTGCGCCGGCGCGTGACCGAGCTCGAGGACGCGGCCGCGGCGGAGAGCCGGGACAAGGCGGCCGAGGCCCTGCGCCTGCTCGAAGCGGTGATGGACGCGATTCCCGGCACGATCCACGTCAAGGACCGGGACGACCGCTACCTGTTCGTCAACCGCTATTTTCTGGAGAGCTGGGGCGTCACCCGGGACGGCTGCATCGGCAAGCGCCCGCAGGACGTGTTCTCGCAATACGGATCCGCCGTGGCCGAGCGCGACCGGCGGGTGATCGAGACCCGGCGCGCGCTGCCCTATTACGAAGTCGAGTACCCGCCCCGGAACGGGGAGCCGGTGGTCGTGCTCTCGACGAAGCTCCCCCTCTTCGACGACGAGGGCGAGGTCTCCCACATCCTCACCATCGGCCTCGACATCAGCAGCATCAAGGCCGCCGAGAGCAGGCAGCGGGCGACGGAGGCCCTCATGGGCGCCGTCGTGCAGGCTGCGGCCGACGCCATCGTGATCGCCGGGGCCGACGGCCGGGTGCTCGAGTTCAATCCCGCGGCGGAGGCGATGTTCGGCCGCGCGCGCGACGCCGTCGTCGGCCGGCCGCTCGGCGAGGTCGTGGGGAGCGAGGCCGCGGGCCTCGTCGGGCGCGTCACCGGCCGGCCGGAACGCACCGAGCTCGACGTGCCGCGCTGGGACGAGACCTTTCCGGCCGAGATCACCGCCGTGCGGGTGACGCTCGAGGGCGGCGCCGCGGCCATCGCCACGATCCGCGACCTCACCGAGCGCCGGGAGAGCGAGCGCCGCTTCGCCGAGCAGCAGCAGGCGCTGCACCAGCGCGAGAAGATGGGGGCGCTCGGCTCCCTTCTGGCCGGCGTGGCGCACGAGCTCAACAACCCGCTCTCGGTCGTGCTCGCCCAGGCGCTGCTCCTGGGCGAGGCGGCGGGGGACCCGGCGCTCGCGGCGCGGGGGCAAGATCTACGACGCGGCGGACCGGTGCGCCCGGATCGTGCGCTCCTTCCTCGCCATCGCCCGCCAGCGCCCGCCCGCCTACGCCCCCTTGGCGATCCGCCAAGTGGTCGATTCCGCGCTGTCGGTGACGAGCTACGGGCTCACCAGCAGCGGGGTCGAGCTGCACCTCGACATCCCCGCGGATCTTCCGCCCGTGCGCGGCGACGCGGACCAGCTGAGCCAGGTCTTCATGAACCTGTTCGTCAACGCCCAGCAGGCGCTGCAGGCGATCCCCGAGCCGCGGCGCCTGACGGTGACAGCCCGCGCCGATAACGACGCCCTGGTCGTGCGGGTCGCCGACAACGGTCCTGGCATCCCGCCGCAGGTGCGCAGCCGAATCTTCGACCCGTTCTTCACGACGAAGCCGGTCGGCGTCGGCACCGGCGTCGGCCTGTCGATCTGCCTCGGCATCGCCGCCGCGCACGGGGGCAGCCTCTCCCTGGAAGAGGCGGGGGAGGGCGCGACCTTCGTCCTGCGCCTGCCGGTCGCGCCCGAGGCGCACGCCCCGATTGTCGCCGCGCCCGCCCCGGCCGCGGCGGCCGGCCGGGCGGCCGCCATCCTCGTCGTCGACGACGAGCCGGAGATCGCCGAGCTCATCGCCGAGATCGTCGCCCCGCTCGCCGAGCGCGTCGACCTCGCGGCGAACGGGCTCGAAGCGCTGGAGGCGACGGGCGCGCGCGCCTACGACCTCGTCATCAGCGACCTGCGCATGCCGGGCCTGGACGGGCCGGGGCTGTTCCGCCGCCTGCGGGCGGAGCCGGTCCCGTTCGCCGGCCGGATCCTGTTCGTCACCGGCGACACGCTCCACCACGACCTCGAGCAGTTCCTGGCCGACACCGGCGCGCCCGTGATCGAGAAGCCGTTCGAGCCCGCCGAGATCCGGCACAAGGTCGCCGAGCTGCTCGCCGCCCCGGCCCGGGCACGCGCCTGATCCCGCGCTTCCCCGATCCCACGGGAGATGCTAGCTCGGCCGCAGGAGCGCCCCATGTCCGACCTGCCCGCCCTCGACCTGCCCTTCCACGAACTCGCCCGCAAGCTCTACGCCGCCGTCCTGTCCGACGTGCTCGACGACCTCGGCCACATGAACCAGGCCCTGCGCCCGTTCGTGCGCCCCCTCGACGAGGCGAGCGTGATGTGCGGCCGCGCCCGCACCGGCCTCTACCGCAAGGTCTTTCACGCCGAGCCGGGCCGCAACCCCTACGAGGTCGAGATGGACCTCGTCGACGACCTGCGTCCCGGCGACGTGGCGGTGCTCGCCTGCGACGGCCCGACCGAGAGGATCGCCCCCTGGGGCGAGCTCCTGACGACCGCGGCGCAGGTGCGCGGCGCCGCCGGCTGCGTCACCGACGGCCTCGTGCGCGACGTGCGCCGCATCCGCGAGATGCGCTTTCCGGTCTTCGCCGGCGGCATCGGCCCGCTCGACACCCGCGGCCGCGCCGAGATGGTCGCCCGCGACGTGCCGGTCGAGATCGCCAGCGTGCGCGTCGAGACCGGCGACCTCGTCTTCGGCGACGTCGATGGGGTCGTGGTCGCGCCCCGGGCCCTCGCCGGGCGGGCGGTGGAGCGCGCCCTCGCCAAGGTCGAGGCGGAGGACCGCACCCGCGACGAGCTTCTGGCCGGCAAGAGCCTCAGGGCGGTGTTCGAGCGCTTCGGCGTGCTCTGACGCGCGCCTTGTGATCCCCCGCCCGCGGTGGGACAAGCGGGCATGACCCCCGCCGCCCGCCTGTCCGCCGCCATCGAGGTTCTGGCCGACCTCGAGACCCGCCGCCGGCCCGTCGCCGACGCCCTCAAGGATTGGGGCCTGTCGCACCGCTTCGCCGGCTCGAAGGACCGCGCCGCCATTGCGAGCCTCGTCTACGACGCCCTGCGCCGCCGGGCCTCGGCGGCCTGGGTGATGGGAGCCGAGGCACCCCGCGCCATCCTCCTCGGCATGCTCGCCCTGCAGCGGGGCCTCGGGCCGGAGGCGATCGCGGCTTTGTGCTCGGGCGAGCGCTTCGCGCCGGAGCCCCTGTCGGAGGACGAGCGGGCCCGCCTCGCGGCGCCCTCCCTCGACGGCGCGCCGGCGCATGTGGCCGGCGACTTCCCGGAATGGATCGCGCCGTCGCTCGCGCGCGTCTTCGGGGACGATCTCGTCCCGGAGGCGCGGGCGCTCGCGACCCGGGCGCCCGTCGACATCCGGGTGAACACCCTGAAGGCGACCCGCGACCGGGTCCGCGAGGCCCTCGCCCATCTTTCGCCGGCCGAGACGCCGCACGCCCCGCACGGCCTGCGCATCCCGATCGGGGAGGACGGCCGCGGCCCCGCGCTGCAGAGCGAGCCCGAGTTCCTCAAGGGGCTTTTCGAAATCCAGGACGAGGGCTCGCAGCTCGCGGCGCTCATCGCCGGCGCCCGGCCGGGCGAGCAGGTCGTCGACCTCTGCGCCGGGGGCGGCGGCAAGACGCTGGCGCTCGCCGCCGCGATGGAGAACCGGGGCCAGATCTACGCGACCGACCTCGACGCCCGCCGCCTCGCGCCGATCCACGAGCGCGTCGCGCGCGCCGGCGCGCGCAACGTCCAGGTCCGCACCCCCCGCGCCCGCGCCGACGCGGTCGGCGATCTCGACGGCACCGCCGACCTCGTCCTCGTCGACGCCCCCTGCACCGGTGTCGGCACCTGGCGGCGCAACCCGGACGCCAAGTGGCGCCTGCGCCCGGGCAGCCTGGAGGCCCGCCTGAAGGAGCAGGACGCGGCGCTCGCCCGCGCCGCCCGCCTCGTCCGGCCGGGCGGGCGCATCGCCTACGTCACCTGCTCGGTCCTGCCGGAGGAGAACGACGAGGCGGTCGAACGCGCCCTCGCGGCGCATCCGGACCTGCGCCCCGGCGGCGACCCGCGCGAGGGGCGCGGCGCGCTCGCCGCGCTCCCGGTGCGCCGGACCTCCCACGGCATCCAGATGTCGCCCCGGCTCACCGGGACGGACGGGTTCTACGTCGCCGTGCTGACGCGGGCGGCTTGACCGCTGGCGACGGGTCGCCCTCGTGCTGATATGATGGCCCGAAGGGAGCCGGCCATGGGCGACATGACCATCCGCGGGATCGACGACGCGACGCTTGCCGCGCTGCGCCGCGAGGCCGAACGCCGCGGGATGGAGCCGGCCGAATGCGCGGCCGCACTTCTCCGCGAAGCCCTCCCGGCGCCCGGCGTCCGCGCGGGCGGGGTGCGGGATCGCGCCGCCGTCGCCCGCCGCATCCTCGCCGCGCAGCCGACCGTCTCGCCGATCTCCTCCGTCGATCTCCTGCGCGAGATGCGCGACGAGGATCCATGAGGCTCGTCCTCGACGCGAGCGTCGCCATCAAGTTCTACATCGCTCATCGGGCGGCGGCGTTGCCGCCCGAGGCGATCGACCTCGCCCACCGTCTGGTTCACCGACTCCACGATTGCGTGTATCTGGCGCTTGCGATCCGCTCGGGCTGCGGTCTCCTGACCGCCGACGAGGTTCTGGCCCGCAAGATCAATCTCCACGGGATCACCCCGGCTCCCGTGCTCCTGAGCCAAGCCCGCGCATGACCCAAAGCCACGACAAGATCCTCATCGTCGATTTCGGCTCGCAGGTGACGCAGCTGATCGCGCGGCGCGTGCGGGAGGAGGGGGTCTATTCCGAGATCGTCCCCTTCCACGAGGCCGGGCGCGCCTTCGAGGCCATGCGGCCGAAGGGGGTGATCCTGTCGGGCGGGCCCGAATCGGTGACCACCGAGGCGTCGCCGCGGGCGCCCCAGGACATCTTCGAGGCCGGCGTGCCGGTCTTCGGCATCTGCTACGGCGAGCAGACCATGGCGGCCCAGCTCGGCGGCGAGGTCGAGGGCGGCCATCACAGCGAGTACGGCCGCGCCGAGGTCGAGGTGGTGGCGGACAGCCCCTTGTTCGAGGGGGTGTGGCGCAAGGGCGAGCGCTACCCGGTCTGGATGAGCCATGGCGACCGGGTGACCCGCCTGCCGGCCGGCTTCGAGGTCATCGGCGTGTCGGAGAACGCGCCCTTCGCCGCCGTCGCCGACGAGGGCCGGCGCTTCTACGCGGTGCAGTTCCACCCCGAGGTGGTGCACACGCCGCATGGGGCGGCGCTGATCCGCAACTTCGTCAAGACGATCGCCGGCTGCTCCGGCGACTGGACCATGCGCGCCTTCAAGGAGGAGGCGGTCGAGCGCATCCGCGCCCAGGTCGGCAGCGGCCGGGTGATCTGCGGCCTGTCCGGCGGGGTCGATTCCGCCGTCGCCGCGGTGCTGATCCACGAGGCCATCGCCGAGCAGCTCACCTGCGTGTTCGTCGACCACGGCCTCCTGCGCCTCGGCGAGGCCGAGAAGGTCGTCGCCCTGTTTCGCGACAGCTACAACATCCCGCTGGTCCACGTGGAGGCGCAGGACCTCTTCCTGTCGGCGCTGTCCGGGATCACCGACCCGGAGGCCAAGCGCAAGACCATCGGGCGCCTGTTCATCGACGTGTTCGAGGAAGAGGCGAAGAAGATCGGCGGGGCCGAGTTCCTGGCGCAGGGCACCCTCTATCCGGACGTGATCGAGAGCGTCTCGTTCACCGGCGGCCCGAGCGTCACCATCAAGAGCCACCACAATGTCGGCGGCCTGCCCGAGCGCATGAACATGAAGCTCGTGGAACCCTTGCGCGAGCTGTTCAAGGACGAGGTGAGGAAACTCGGCTACGAGCTGGGCTTGCCCGAGGCTTTCGTCGGCCGCCACCCCTTCCCGGGACCGGGCCTCGCCATCCGCTGCCCCGGCGAGGTCACCCGCGAAAAGCTCGACGTGCTGCGCCAGGCCGACGCGATCTACCTCGAGGAGATCCGCCGCGCCGGACTCTACGACGACATCTGGCAGGCCTTTGCGGTGCTCCTGCCGGTGCGCACCGTCGGCGTGATGGGCGACGCCCGCACCTACGACCACGTCTGCGCGCTGCGCGCCGTCACCAGCGTCGACGGCATGACGGCCGACTTCTACCCGTTCGACATGGCCTTCCTCGGCCGCGTCGCGACCCGCATCATCAACGAGGTCAAGGGCATCAACCGCGTCACCTACGACGTCACCTCGAAGCCCCCCGGCACCATCGAGTGGGAGTGAGGGCGGCGGCTTGAGGCCCCTGCGGGTGACGCCGACCCTCCTCCTCGCGCTCGTCCTCGCCGGCGGAGCGGCCGCCCAGGGTGGACCGGCCGCCGATGCGGACGACGCGGCGGTGCCCGGGTTCCCGCCGCTCGGCCGGTGGATGCTCGACGCGACCGGGGCGCCGGCCCATTGGCTCGGCGAAAAGGTCGACGGGAAGCGGCTGCGGGAGCCGATCAACCTCGTCGTGATCGACCCCTCCGCGGCCACGGCGGAGGACGCGAGGACCCGGCTCGTCGCGGCCGCCGCCGCGGCCGGCTACCCGGTCCGCGTCGGCCATTCGAGCGGCTATCGTGCGCGCATCGGCGGCGCGCCGTTCCCGCAGCTGCCGTCGGGTTGGGA
>DATLFZ010000380.1:0-10317 GCA_035540795.1 Beijerinckiaceae bacterium
GTTCCGCCACGCTTCCATTTTGACGCCGCGCTTGCGAACGGCCGCGGCCCGGTCAGGAGACCAGCGCCTCGACGGTCTCGACGGCGTAATCGGCGGGTCCGCGGGCCGCGAGCACGGTGAGCGCGGCAGGCGCCATGGCGAAGCGCAGCGGCGCCCGCGGCCGCGTCACCTCCCCGTCGACGTTGAGGTGGACCCGCGACCGGCTCGGCCGGATCGTGGCGTGCGCCGTCTTCCAGGTCAGGATGTCCGGGCTCTCGCGCCAGGAGCCGGTGAGCGCCGCGAGGCCGCCCTGGAGCAGGGGGAGGGGGACGTCGCCGCGCACCACGTTGATCTCGAACACCCCCCGGTCGAGGCGAGGGCGCCGCCAGGTGTCCGGGTCGAGCGGGTTGTTCGTGATGAGGACGGCGGGGGTGCGCAGCAGCTCGCGGCGCTCCCCGGTGTCGATCTCCACCTCGATCTCGTCGGCGCTCGCCAGCGAGCGCACCGCGGCGAGGGCGGCGACGACGACCTTCGGCGCGTCGGTCTCCTTGCGCAGCTCCGCCCGCTCGCGGGCGATCCGGGCGAAGAAGCCGAGCCCGGCCAGCGTATGGAAGTAGCGCCGCCCCATCCGGCCGAGGTCGATCCGGCGCTCCTCGGCGCCGGCGATCTGGCGCACCGCCTCCTCCGGATCCGTCGACATGCCGAGGTCGTGGGCGAGGAGGTTGTAGGTGCCGAGCGGGATGATCCCGAGGGGGGTGTCGGTCCCGGCATAGAGCTGGACGGCCGCCCCGACGGTGCCGTCGCCGCCGGCGACCACCACCGGCCGGTCGCTGCGGCGGGCCTGTTCGAGGGCGGAGATCAGGTCCTGCGGCGCGAACCGGCGCACCTCGGCCCCGCTGCCGGTCTCGGCGAAGGCGCGGCCGATGCGGTCGGCGAGTTCGGCCGGGTCGCCTTCCGCGGCGGCGCCGGCGAGGGCGTTGACGAGAACGAGGGGCTGCATGGCCGTCCGGAGGCGGGGCCGGGCGAGGGCCGCCGCGACCAGAGTACGTCCCGGACAACGCCCCCGGGGGCCCCGGGTTCGCTCACATCGAGGCGGTGAAGCCGCCGTCGACGAACAGGACCTGCCCGGTCACGAAGTCCGACGCGGAGGAGGCGAAGAACACCGCCGCACCGGCGAGCTCGCTCGGGTCGCCCCAGCGACCGGCCGGCGTGCGCTTCTTCACCCAGCCGTCGAACTCGGGATTGTCCATGAGCGCCCGGTTCAGCTCGGTGCGGAAATAGCCGGGCGCGATGCCGTTGACCTGGATGTTGTGCGGCCCGAGCTCGACGGCGAGCGCCCGGGTGAGCATGCGCAGGCCCCCCTTCGCGGAGGCATAGGGGACGATCGTCGGCCGCCCGAGCTCGGAGGTGACCGAGAGGGTGTTGATGATCTTGCCGCGCCGACGCGGGATCATCTCGATCGCCACCGCCTGCGACAGGAAGAACGGCGCCGAGAGGTGGGTGGCGATCATCCGGTCCCAGGCCTCGGCCGGAAAATCGGTGACGGGGGCCCGGTGCTGGATGCCGGCGTTGTTGACGAGGACGTCGACGTTCCCGTGCGCCCGCTTCACCCGCTCGACGAGGCCGCCGACCGCGACCCGGTCGGTGAGGTCGCAGACGAGGTGATCGGCGCGCCCGCCCGCCTGCGCGATGCCGGCGCAGGCGCGTTCGAGCTTGCCCGCCTCCCGGCCGACGAGGACCACGGTGGCGCCGGCCCCGGCGAGCCCCTCCGCCATGGCGAGGCCGAGCCCTGAGCCGCCTCCCGTCACCAGGGCGACGCGGCCGCTGAGGTCGAAGCTCGGGGTCATGGCGGGATCTCCGATTCGATCCGGTTGTGCAGCAAGGCACGGCGGCTGTCGAGCCGAGCTTGACCGGCGCGGCCGGGTGAGCCAACCGGCCCTCGGGTCGAGGGATCTCGGAAATGGGGGCGGGGCCGGTCGCGTTCCTGGCCGTCGTGGTGCTCGGGACGTCGTTCCTGTCGGGCATCTTCGGCATGGCCGGCGGCATGATCCTGATGGGAGCGCTGCTCCTGATGCTGTCGGTGCCGGCGGCCATGGTCCTGCACGGGGTGACGCAGCTCGCCTCGAACGCGAGCCGGGCCTTCTTCTGGCGCGCCCATATCGAGAGACGAATCTTTCTGCGCTACGCCGCCGGCACCCTCGTGGCCCTCGCCCTGTTCACGGCCTTCCGCTTCGTCCCGGACCGGGCGCTCGTGCTCATCGTGCTCGGCCTGATGCCCTTCGCGGCCGCGGCCGTGCCGGAGCGGTTCGCGCCCCGGGCCGACCGTCCCCTCGGAGCGGAGCTGTGCGGCTTCCTGAGCGCGGCCCTGCAGCTGCTGTCGGGCGTGTCGGGGCCGGCCCTCGACGTGTTCTTCGTGCGCACCGCCATGGACCGGCGCAAGGTCGTCGCCACCAAGGCGGCCTGCCAGGTGGCGACCCACACGACCAAGCTCCTTTATTTCGGTGGCATCGTCGCGACCCCGCACGAGGACATCGGCTGGGGCGTGATGGCCATGTGCGTCGTGCTGGCGCTCGCCGGCACGAGCCTGAGCCGGGCGGTGCTGGAGCGCCTCACCGACGTGCAGTTCCGGCGCTGGACCCAGTGGATCGTGATGGGGATCGGCGCCGTCTACCTGGTTCAGGGGCTCGCCGCCTTCGCCCGCGCCTGATCGGGCCGGTCCTCGTCCTGGAAGACTTGCGCGAGGAGGTTGCGCTCGACCGATTGGAGATGCGTGCGCATGGCGGCTGCGGCCCCGGCGAGGTCGCGATGCGCGATCGCCTCGACGAGGGCCTCGTGCTCGGAGAAGCTGTGGTGGTCCGGGCTCGGCCGCACCGGCGGCGCCCGCAGCCGGCCCCAAGTCGCCGCCCGGCGCACCGCGTTCATGGTGTCGAACAGGCCGAGGAGCAGCGTGTTCTGCGTCGCCTCGGCGACGGTGCGGTGGAGGCGGTTGTCCCAGCCCTCGTAGTGGCGCCAGGTCGCCGCCTGGCGCGAGCGCACCAGGCAGCCGCGCATCTCGGCGAGGTGGGCCGGTGTGGCGTTGAGCGCCGCCATGCGGGCGATCTCGGGTTCGATGGCCAGGCGCGCCCGCATGACCTCGGCCGGGTTGGTGCGCCGGGCCATGGCGGCGATGTCGGCGACGGTGTCGATCGGCCGGCTTCCGACGAAGGTGCCCTTGCCGACATGGCGCCAGAGCTGGCCCTCCGCCTCGAGGGCGGCGAGCGCCTTGCGCAGCTCGGTCCGGCTCACGCCGAGCGCCTTGGCGAGCTCCCGCTCCGGCGGGATGCGCCCGTCCTCGGACAGCTCGGACTGGGCGAGGTAGCCGCGCAGCTGCGTCAGCACGCTCGCTTCCTTCGCGGTCCCGGCGGCGATCGGCATCATGGCTTCGACCAATGCTGGATTGGTCGGACATAGCCGCGGCCCCGCGGCGCTGTCAACCACTTGACAGGAGCGGTGGAGTGGCGATCAATCCCATACCAATGGCGCATTGGTTCGCCGAGCGCGGGCGGCCCGCAGGGCCCGCTGCCGCCGCCACATGCAGGAGATGATCATGACCATGCAGACCGGCGCCGCCGGATTCGTCATCGACCCGGCCCCGCAGGTCTCGCTGCCGGTCGTCGGCACGAGCGCCCGCTTCCCCGTGCACCGGGTCTACTGCGTCGGGCGCAACTACGCCGAGCACGCGATCGAGATGGGGCACGATCCGAACCGCGAGCCGCCCTTCTTCTTCCAGAAGAACCCGGACAACCTCATCGTCGGGGGCGAGTTTCCCTACCCGCCCAAGACCAAGGACGTGCATCACGAGATCGAGCTCGTGGTGGCGCTCGGGAAAGGGGGCAAGGACATCCCGGCCGAGAAGGCGCTCGACTGCGTCTGGGGCTACGGCGTCGGCCTCGACATGACCCGGCGCGACCTCCAGGGCGAGGCCAAGAAGATGGGCCGCCCCTGGGAGGTCGGCAAAGCCTTCGAGCACTCCGCCCCGTGCGGCCCCCTCGTTCCCGCCGCCAAGATCGGCCACCCGTCCAAGGGCGCGGTCTGGCTCGACGTCAACGGCGAGCGCAAGCAGACCGGCGACCTGTCGCAGCTCATCTGGAACGTGCCGGACACCATCGCCTACCTCTCCACCCTGTTCGAGCTGAAGCCGGGCGACCTGATCTTCTCGGGCACGCCGGCCGGGGTCGGCGCCGTCAAGCGCGGCGACGTCATGCGCGGCGGCGTCGAGGGGGTCGGCGAGATCGAGATCCGGGTGGTCTGACCCGGAGGGGCCCGTGCGCCTTCTCGCCCTGCTGCGCGACCGGGACGGCCTCGCCGGGCTCGTCTTCGTCGGCCTCGGCCTGTTCGCCCTCGCGGTCGCGAGCGACTACCCGCTCGGCACGGCCCGCAACATGGGGCCGGGCTATTTCCCGATCATGCTCGGCGGGGTGCTCGTGCTGCTCGGGCTCGCCATCGCAGGGAAGGCCCTTTTGCGGGCCTCGGAGCCGATCGGCGCCTGGGCGCTGCGGCCGCTCGTCATGGTGACCGCGGCGGTGGTGGCCTTCGCCCTTCTGGTGCGGCCTCTCGGGCTCGCCGTGGCGACCACCGTGCTCGTCGCGGTCGGCTCGCTCGGCGCGCGCGACTTCAGCCTGCTCCGGGTGGTGGTCCTGTCGGTCGCGCTCGTCGCCCTCTCGGGCGCGATCTTCATCCGGGCGCTCGGGCTGCCCTTCTCCCTCTGGCCCTGGTGATGGAGCTCCTCGGCAACCTCGCCACCGGCTTCTCCGTCGCCCTGTCGCCGGGGGCGCTCCTCTACTGCATCGTCGGCGTGACGGTCGGGACCTTCATCGGCGTCCTGCCCGGGATCGGCCCGGTGGCGACGATCGGCATGCTCTTGCCGATCACCTTCCACCTGCCGCCGACCGAGGCGCTGATCATGCTCGCCGGCATCTATTACGGCGCCATGTACGGCGGCTCGACCACGGCGATCCTCCTCAAATTGCCCGGCACGGCCGCCTCCGCGGTCGCCTGCATGGAGGGCTACCCGATGGCGCAACAGGGCCGCGCCGGGCCGGCCCTCGTCATGACCACGATCGCCTCGTTCTTCGGCGCCTGCGTCGCCATCGTGGTGGTCGGCAGCTTCGCGCCGCCGCTGGCGCAGTTCGCGCTCCGGTTCGGCGCGCCCGAGTACTTCTCGCTCATGCTGATGGGGCTCGTCGCGGCCGCGGTGCTGGCGCACGGCTCGCTCCTGAAGGGCCTCGCCATGGCGGTGGTCGGCCTCCTCATCGGCATGGTCGGCCAGGACGTGAACACCGGCTTCCCGCGCTTCGCCTTCGGCCAGAGCGAGCTCTACGGCGGCATCAGCTTCGTCGTGGTGGTGGTCGGCGTGTTCGGCCTCGCCGAGATCATCCACAATCTCGGCCTCGGCGAGAAGCGGGAGGTCTACACCGAGCGGGTACCCCTGCGGGCCCTGATCCCGTCCGCGAAGGACCTGAAGGCCTCGTTCTGGCCGATGGTGCGCGGCACCGGCATCGGCTCGGCCATCGGCATCCTGCCGGGAGCCGGGCCGGCGATCAGCTCGTTTGCGGCCTACGCCCTCGAACAGCGCGTGTCGAAGCACCCGGAGGAGTTCGGCAAGGGTTCCATGGCCGGGCTCACCGCGCCCGAGGCCGCCAACAACGCCACCGCCCAGACCGCCTTCATCCCCACCCTGACGCTCGGCGTGCCCGGGGACGCCACCACCGCGATCATCCTCGGGGCGATGCTGATCCACGGCATCATCCCGGGGCCGCAGATCATGACCAATGCGCCCGAGGTCTTCTGGGGGCTGATCGCGAGCTTCTGGATCGGCAACTTCCTGCTCGTCATCCTGAATCTGCCCTTCGTCGGCCTGTGGGTGCGGCTCTTGTCGATCCCCTACAACCTGCTGTTCCCGGCGGTGCTGCTGTTCGTCTGCATCGGCGTCTACAGCCTGCACAACAACCCGGTCGACGTGCTGCTCGCGGCCGGGTTCGGGATCGCCGGCTACCTGTTCCTGAAGCTCGGCTGCGAGCCGGCACCGCTCCTTCTCGGCCTCGTCCTCGGGCCGATGGTCGAGGAGAACCTGCGCCGGGCCCTGCTCCTGTCCCGGGGTGACCCGACCGTGTTCTTCACGCGCCCGATCAGCCTCACCTTCCTGGTCATCGGCGCCCTCATGGTGCTGATGGTGATCCTGCCGGCCCTGCGCCGGCCGAAGGAGGGCTCGACCGCGCCGGTCCCGTGACCGGCGTCCACATCCGGCCGCGGCCGGAGCAACCAAGGCAGGTCCGTCTGCCGCAAGGGAGGAAAGCGATGTCACGCCTGTTCCGCGCTTCCGCACTGGCCGTCCTCGGCGCGCTCGCCGCCGGGGCGGCCGCCGCCTACCCGACGAAGCCGATCACCATGATCATCCCCTTCCCCCCGGGCGGCTCGACCGACATCGTCGGCCGCATCGTGGCCGAGGGACTGAGCCAGGAACTCGGCCAGCCGATCGTCATCGACAACCGGGACGGGGCCGGCGGCACGCTCGGCACCGGCGTCGCCGCCAAGGCCGGCCGCGACGGCTACACGCTCGCCATGGCGACGTCGTCGACCCATTCGGTCGGCCCGGCGGTGCTGGCCCGGGTCGAGTACGACCCGATCAAGGATTTTCGCCCGGTCGGCCTGTTCGCCGAGACGCCCTACGTCCTCGCCGTGTCGCCGAAGGTCGAGGCGAAGACCGTCAAGGAGCTCATCGACCTCGCGAAATCGAAGCCGGGCGCCCTCAACTACGGCTCGGCCGGGGTCGGCAGCACCACCCACCTCGCCGGGGCGATGTTCGTGAGCGCGGCGGGGGTCAAGATGGAGCACGTGCCCTACCGGGGCAACGCGCCCGCCACCACGGCCCTGATGAGCGGCGAGATCGACGTGCTGATGGGCAGCATGCCGGCGGTGCTGAGCCAGATCAAGGGCGGCACCATCCGGGCCCTCGCGGTCGGCTCCGTGCGCCGTTCGCCGGAGCTGCCCGACGTCCCGACCCTGCAGGAGGCCGGCCTCAAGGACTTCGAGGCGACCCTGTGGCTCGGCCTCGTCGCCCCCGCCGGCGTGCCGGACGACGTGGTCAAGCGCCTGAGCGAGGCGGTGACCAAGGTCGTGCAGAAGCCGGACGTGGCCGAGCGCCTGCGCCGCAACGGCGCCGAGCCGGTCACCGCCACCCCGCAGGAGATGGGCAAGCTGATCCAGGAGGAACTGGCCAAGTACCGGAAGATCGTCGAGGAGACCGGCACCCGCGTGAAGTGAGCCCCTCCCGGGAGGCGGGCCGCCGCCTCCCGGACCCCGCCCCGCGCCGGCCCGCCGCTCCGGACCATGTGAACGGGAACGCGTTGTGGGCCTTCCGGCTTTCTGCCAAGTTCGACCCGTCTCGAAAGCTCCCGCAGAGGAGCACGCCTTTCGGGGGCCCCCCTGCCGCATTGCAGGCAACGATCGCGAGGACAGTATGCCGTATCCCCATTCCGCCCGCCCGCTCGCCGCCGCGCTGTTCGCCGGCGCGCTGATGCTCGCCCCCTCCGCCTTCGCCCAGGACGCGGAGGTGAAGCTCGACGTGCCCTATGTGCCGACGCCGATGCAGGTGGTCGACAAGATGCTCGAACTCGCCCAGGTGACGAAGGACGACTACGTCATCGACCTCGGCTCCGGTGACGGGCGCATCCCGATCCGCGCCGCCGAGAAATACGGCGCCCGCGCCTTCGGCGTCGACATCAACCCGGTCCGGGTCAAGGAGGCGGAGGAGAACAAGGCCAAGGCGAACGTGGGCGACCGGGTCAGCTTCAAGGTGCAGAACCTGTTCGACACGCCGATCGGCGAGGCGAACGTGCTGACCATGTACCTCCTGTCCCGCGTCAACCTCGAGCTGCGCCCGCGCATCCTCAAGGAGATGCGGCCCGGCAGCCGCGTCACCTCGCACGCCTTCGACATGGGCGACTGGAAGCCCGAGCGGCACGAGAAGGTCGACGGCCGCGACGTCTATCTCTGGATCGTGCCGGCGCAGGTCGAGGGCAAGTGGACGATCAAGGACGGCGACCGCTCGATCACGGTCGACCTCAAGCAGCGCTACCAGGAGCTCGAGGGCACCGCGACGGTCGGCGGCCAGAGCGGCAAGGTCCGCGACGGGCGCCTGCGCGGCACCGAGATCTCCTTCGTGGTCGACGTCGACGGCAAGCCGCGCCGCTTCACCGGCCAGGTCGACGGCAACCAGATGAAGGCCGGCGAGGCCAAGCAGCTCGAGGTCCCGGCCCGGGACGTCGAGGCCGCGAAGGACTGGCAGGCGAGCCGCGCCAGCTGATAAGCTGTTCCGCCGGCGGGGCCTCGCTCCGCCGGCGCACCCCTCCAGCCGAGCGTTCCTCCATGCCCGAGTCCCAGCGCGCCGTTCCGGGCGCCAGCCTGTCGGTCCTCGACGGCGTCGCCATCATGGTCGGCATCATCGTCGGGATCGGCATCTTCCGCTTCCCCGGCCTCGTCGCCTCGAACGTCGGCAGCGAATGGGCCTTCATGGGGGTGTGGCTGCTCGGCGGGGTCATCACCCTGATCGGCGCCCTGTGCTACGCCGAGCTCGCCGCCGCCCATCCGAACGCGGGCGGCGAGTACCACTTCCTGTCCCGCGCCTACGGGCGCAACGTGGCCCTGTTCTTCGCCTGGGCCCGGGGCACCGTCATCCAGACCGGCGCCATCGCGCTGGTCGGCTTCGTCTTCGGCGACTACGCCAACCAGCTGATCCCGCTCGGGACCCACGGGCCGTGGATCTACGCCCTCCTGGCGGTCGCGACCTTCACCGGGCTCAACCTCGCCGGCACGCCCCAGAGCAAGACCGCGCAGGTCGTCTTCACCTTCCTGACGCTCGCCGCCCTGTTCGCGGTGGTGATCGCGGCGCTGCTCTTCGCCCGGGCCCCGGCGACCCCGCCGCCCGCGACCGGCGGCGGCGGCGGCGCCCTCGGCCTCGCCATGGTGTTCGTGCTCCTGACCTACGGCGGCTGGAACGAGGCGGCCTACCTCTCCGCCGAGGTGCGGGACGCCCGGCGCAACATCGTCCGGGTGCTCCTCCTCGGCACCCTCGTCGTCACCGTCCTCTACCTCCTCGTCAACTTCGCCTATCTCACCGCATTCGGCCTCCACGGCCTGCGCGCCAGCAAGGCGGTCGGGGCCGACATGATGCGCATGATCGCCGGGGAGGCCGGCGCGGTGGTGCTGAGCCTGATCGTCGTCTGCGCCGCTCTGAGCACCCTCAACGCCACCATCTTCACCGGCGCCCGGGTCTACTACGCGCTGGGCCGCGACCTTCCGATCATCGAACGGCTCGGGGTGTGGAACGAGCGCGGCGCCAACCCGGTCAACGCGATCCTGCTCCAGGGCGCGATCGCCATCGCGCTCGTCCTGTTCGGCGCCGCCTCCCGGGACGGGGTGTCGGCCATGGTCGACTACACCTCGCCGGTGTTCTGGTTCTTCATGCTGCTCGTCGGCCTCTCGCTCTTCGTGCTGCGCTTCAAGGAGCCCGACCGCGAGCTGCCGTTCCGGGTGCCGCTCTATCCGGTGACGCCGATCCTGTTCTGCGCCACCTGCGCCTACCTGCTCTATTCGAGCCTGATGTACACCGGCCGCGGCGCCATCGTCGGCATCCTGGTGCTCCTCTCCGGCATCCCGCTCCTGCTGCTGAGCCGGCGCAGGGAGAAGCCCGTCGCCGCCGAATAGATCCTCGGCCCGCCGAAACGAAAAGGGCCCCGGAAACGGGGCCCTCTTTCGTTCGTGGCGATGGACGCCTCAGCCCTGCCGGGGCGAGCCGCCCTGCCGGGGCGAGCCGCCCTGGCCGGGCCAGGCGCCCTGGAGCGGCCGCGCCGCCTCGGACATGACGCGGCCGGTGGTCTCGGCGATGTCCTTCCACTGCTCGGCGCTGGTCTCGTAGACCTGCCGGATGCCGGCGCTCTGGACGCGGACGGCCTCGGACAGGGAGCCGGCGGTGAGCGTCGAGCGCCACAGGGCGAAGGCCGCGTCGGTCTGGCTGCGCACGAGGTCGAGGACCTTGCCGTTGAGCTCGACCATGCCGCGGGTGGTCGCGGTCGCGCTCGCCGCCACCGCCTGCCGCAGGGTCTCGCCGGCCTCGCGGGCGCCCGCATAGGCCGAGCGGGCCTGCTCGGCGCCGGCCCCGAGGGCGGTCGCCAGCGGCGCCACGGCGGCCTGCGGGCTCGGCACGATGCCGCCGCCCGGAAGGGACACGTCGACGCTCATCCCGAAGCGCGGCCCGGGCTTCGGCGCGGGGGCCGACGCGGCCGGCGCTGCCGGCGCTGC
>DATLFZ010000381.1:0-3510 GCA_035540795.1 Beijerinckiaceae bacterium
CGCAGCACGGTCGGCGACTTCACCGGCTTCGTGAGCGCGCTCATCATCGCCGCCCAGCCGATCCGGGCGCTCGGCAATCTCAGCGTCATCGTCCAGGAGGCGCTCTCCGCGCTGACCCGCTATTTCGGCACCCTCGACGAGCCGCCCCGCATCGTCGGGCGCCCCGGCGCGCCGGCCCTCGCGGTCGGCGCCGGCGAGATCCGGTTCGAGGGGGTCTCGTTCCGCTACCGGGAGGACGCACCGGCCCTCGAAAGGATCGACCTCGCCGTGCCGGGGGGCGGCGTCACCGCCCTCGTCGGCCGCTCGGGCTCGGGCAAGTCGACCGTTCTGTCCCTCGTGCCCCGCCTCTACGACCCGACCGCGGGGGCGGTGCGCATCGACGGCCAGGACGTGCGCGACGTCTCCCTCGCCTCCCTGCGCGCGGCGATCGCCGTCGTCAGCCAGGAGGTGGTGCTGTTCGACGACACGGTGCGGGCGAACATCGCCTTCGGCCGGCCCGGCGCCTCCGAGGAGGCGATCGTGGCGGCCGCGAAGGCCGCGGCGGCGCACGATTTCGTCGCCCGCCTGCCCGAGGGCTACGACGCCCGGGTCGGGCCCGGCGGCGGGCGCCTGTCCGGGGGCGAGCGCCAGCGCATCGCACTCGCCCGCGCCTTCCTCAAGGACGCGCCGATCCTGCTCCTCGACGAGGCCACGAGCGCCCTCGATTCGGAATCGGAGCGCCTCGTGCAGGAGGCCCTCGCCCGGCTCATGAAGGGGCGCACCACGCTGGTCATCGCCCACCGGCTCTCGACCGTGCGCGCCGCGGACCTGATCGTCGTCATGGAAGGGGGCCGCATCGCCGAGACCGGCACGCACGAGGCCCTCGTCGCCCGCGGCGGACCCTACGCCCGCCTGCACCGGCTCCAGCTCGAGGAGCCGGCTACTCCCGCCGCATGATGCGGTCGACGAGGAGCTCGGAGAAGAAGCGGGGCCGGAAGTCGCGCATCAGCGCCTTCGGGTCGTAGACCCGCTCGACCCATTCGAGGAAGCTCAGGCCGGCCGGCTCGCCCTCGACGAGGTAGCGCTCGAAGAACGCGTCCAAAATGCCGGTCTTGGCGAAGCGGAAATGGCCGAAGCGCAGCGACAGCTGGCGCATCGCCTCGCGGACGCTGCGGCCTTCGTGCAGGACGAGATAGAGCGCGGCCACGAAGCCGGCCCGGTCGGCGCCGGACTTGCAGTGCAGCACCGCGGGGAACTCGATCGATTCGAAGAAGGCCTTGGCCTTCAGCAGGGTCTCCCGGTCCGGCGCCTCCCGGGAGCGCACCACGAACTCGACGAGTTCGAGGCCGAGCCGGTCGCAGGCCTCCTTCTGCAACTGCCAGGAGCCGTGCTCGCGCCCGCCGCGCAGGTTGACGACGGTGCGCACGCCCCGCGCGGCGAACCAGGCGAGCTGGTGCGGCGCCGGCTGCGCCGAGCGCCACAGGCGCGGGGCGACGAGGTGGCGGTTGAGGTAGAGCAGGCGGAACACGCCGTGGTCCGCCAGCACCATGTGGGTCCAGGCGCGCAGCCGCCCGGCGAGGCCGGCGATCGGCCGGTCCCACCGGGCGATGCGGGCCATGCGGCGGATATAGCGGGGGTCCTGCGTCGGATCCTGGCTTAGCAAACCGTTAACCACGTGCGGTTCAGACTGGTGCGATCGGACAAGATGGGCCCCGACCGCCATGAAGGGAAGGCGCGCCCTTACCAGCGACCGCCCCTCCGGGCAACGCGCCTGCGGCGCCGCGTCCGCCGATTGTCGCCTTTCGCGCGCCGGGGAGGCTGCTAAGCTGGACCCATGAAGGACCTCGTCATCGCCATCCGGCGGGCCAAGTCGGAGGATGCGGCCGCCCTTTCCGCCGTCTTCGACGCCGCCTGGCGGGAGGCCTATACCGGGATCATCCCCGGGGTGGCGCTCGAGCGCATGATGGCCCGGCGGGGCCCGGGCTGGTGGCTCTCCACCATCGGCCGCGGCCGGCCCCTCGTGGTCCTCGAAGTCGCCGAGACGGTGGCCGGCTACGTCTCCTACGGCCGCTGCCGCGACCGGCGCCTGCCGGCGCAGGGCGAGGTCGACGAGCTCTACCTCGCGCCGGAATACCAGGGCATCGGCTTCGGCCGGCGCCTGTTCCGCGCGGTGCGCAACGACATGGCCGACCGCGGCCTCAAGCGCGTCGTGGTCTGGGCGCTCAAGGACAACGAGCGCGCCTGCGCCTTCTACGAGCGGCTCGGCGGCCGCCCGATCGCCGAGCAGAGCGACCGCATCGGGGGCGCGCTCCTCTCCAAGCAGGCCTATCTCTACGAGTAGCCTCCCGCCGGGGAGCCCGAGGAGGAGCCATGCGCATCGACGCCGTCTCGACCGGCCAGAACCCGCCGCACGACGTCAACGTCATCATCGAGGTGCCGATCGGCGGCGAGCCGATCAAGTACGAGATGGACAAGGCGGCGGGCACCCTCGTCGTCGACCGCTTCCTCTACACGGCGATGCGGTATCCGGGGAACTACGGCTTCATCCCGCACACGCTCTCCGGCGACGGCGACCCCTGCGACGTGCTCGTCGCCAACACCCGGGCGATCGTGCCCGGCGCCATCATGAGCGTGCGCCCGGTCGGGGTGCTGTTCATGGAGGACGAGGCCGGCGAGGACGAGAAGATCGTCGCGGTGCCGTCGCGAAAGCTCACCGCCCGCTACGAGCGCATCGTCAGCTACACCGACCTGCCCGACATCACCCTGAAGCAGATCCAGCACTTCTTCGAGCACTACAAGGACCTCGAACCCGGCAAGTGGGTCAAGGTGGTCCGCTGGGGCGACGCGGAGGAGGCGAAGCGCCTGATCCTCGAAGGGATCGAGCGCGCGAAGGCGGGATGATCCGGGCGGCAGGCCTTTTGGCCGCATCGGCCGTCGTCGCGGGCCTGCTCGCCGCCTGCATCGACCTGCCCCGCTACGCGGCGCTGCACATGCCGAGCCATGTCGAGGGCCTGCCGGCGGACGGTTCCTGGACCGCCCTCCCCCTGCGCGCCTGGCTCGCCGAGGGCGAGGTGCGGGCGGAGGCGGTCTCGGCCTGCCTCGACCCCTGCACGCCGCGCGTCGCGGTCGGCGTCTTCAGCGCCACCGGGGCGCAGGCCAAAGCCCTGTCCGCCGCCCTGCGGGATCCGGACCGCCTGGCCCGCGCCCTCGAACGCCCGACCCGGCCCGAGCGGCCGCGCAGCCGGGCGCAAGCCGAGCGCCTCTCCGGCCCGATTCCCGGCTTCGCCCTGACCCTCAGCCGCAGCGACGGCACCCGCCCGGTCCACGCCCGCATCCTCGCCCGCGGCGCCGACCCGCTCCGCTTCGTCCTCGCCGTCGGCGACGACCCCGACACCGTCGCCCGCCTCGCCACGGAAGCCGCCGCCGCGTTGCGGTGAGGGTCGCGCCACCGGCCGCGCAGGCGCGATGCCGCCGCTTTCCCCGAAGCCGCGCCGCTTTCGCGAGGGCGCGACGCCGCCCGCGCCCCTCCCC
>DATLFZ010000382.1:0-4045 GCA_035540795.1 Beijerinckiaceae bacterium
GCCCATGGCTCGCGACCGGCTGGGACGATGTCGCCCTCGCGCGCGCCGAGAGCGCCGACCTGGTCGACGGGCTCCGCGACCACGTCCGCGATGTTCCCCGCGGCGGCTTCACCGTGCTGCGGCGCGAGACCGGCCGAGCGCTCGCGAGGGATTGGGGCTTGCAGCAGGTGGGGCCCGGCTGAGGGTCGGACGGAGCCGTCCCGAGATCGTGCCGGCCGGCGGTTCCCGGTCGAGCCCGGCCGTCAGGCGAGCCAGCGTTTGCGGCGCTTGTAGCTCTTGACCTCGCGGAAGGATTTTCGGCTGCCTTCTGCGTCGCCGAGGTAGAATTCCTTCACGTCCTCGTTCTCGCGCAGCATCTCGGCCGGGCCGTCCATGACGACGCGGCCCGTCTCGAGGATGTAGCCGTAGCTCGCGAGCCGCAGCGCCATGTTGGTGTTCTGCTCGGCGATGAGGAAGGACACGTTCTCGCGCTCGTTCAGGCCCTTCACGATCTCGAAGATTTCTTGGACGATCTGCGGGGCGAGGCCCATCGAGGGCTCGTCGAGGAGCACCATCTTGGGCCGGGACATCATGGCCCGACCGATCGCGCACATCTGCTGCTCGCCGCCGGAGGTGTAGCCGGCCATGGCGTGGCGGCGCTGCTGCAGGCGCGGGAAATAGGCGTAGACCTTGTCGAGGTCGGCCCGGATCGCCGCCTTGCCGTCCCGGCGGGTGAAGGCGCCCGTGAGCAGATTCTCCTCGATGGTGAGGTGGCCGAAGCAGTGGCGGCCCTCGAGAACCTGGATGCAGCCGCGGCGGACGAGCTCGTTCGGGCTCATCCGGTCGACCCGCTCGCCCTCGAACTCGATCGAGCCCTTGGTGACCTCGCCCCGCTCGGCGCGCAGGAGGTTGGAGATCGCCTTGAGCGTCGTGGTCTTGCCGGCGCCGTTGGCGCCGAGGAGCGCGACGACGCCGCCGCGCGGCACGTGCAGGGACACGCCCTTCAGGACCAGGATGACGTGGTCGTAGATGACCTCGATGTTGTTGACCGTGAGGATGTTGTCCGCGGCCTGCGCCTGCGGCGAGGGTCTCGTCTCGACGGCTGCGGACATGGGCACCTCTTGTCGAGGAGGCGGGGGCCGGAAGGCCCCCGCCGGCTCGGGCTTCAGGACTGGCGGGCGCAGGGCTCGGTGCGCTTCGGCCAGCCGGTGGTCTTCTCGGCGTAGTCCTTGGCCGCCGCCTCGATCAGCGGACGCACCTTGTCCTTCAGGGGCGACATCCAGTCGGATTCCTTGACCCACTTGGTGCCGTCCCACTGCATCACGAACACGTCGTGGTGGCCGTTGTGGTCCTCGCAGGTGACCCGCACCGGGGCGGCGAAGCCCTCCATGCCGATCTCCTTGAGGCGGGCCTGGTCGACGCTGAGCGCCTCGAGCCCCTGGCGCACGTCCTCGCCGGTGACGACCTTCTTGCCGGTGATGCGCTGGGCGGTGCGGATCGCCTCGGCGATCAGCATCGAGTTGTAGACGCCCCGGTTGTAGAGGTTCTCGCCGACCTTGTCCTTCTGCGCCTTGGACAGGCCCTTGTCGACGACGTGCTTCTGGATCTCCTGGATGACGGGGAACTGGGCGCCGGCCTGGTGGAAGCTGAGCGACCGGTAGCCCTTGGCCTGGGCGCCGCCGCCGCGGGCGTCGTCGTCGCCGCCGGCCCACCACACCCCGATCAGCTTGTCGATCGGGAAGCCGTTGCGCACCGCCGCGCTCACCGCCGCCGGGTTCATGGCGCCCCAGCCCTGGAGGTAGAGCCAGTCGGTGCGGTCGCGGCGGATGTTGAGCCAGATCGCGCCCTGGTTCTGCATGTCCTGCGCCGGGACCGGGTAGAGCTTGAGCTCGAAGCCGTATTCCTTGGCGAGGTTCTCGAGCAGCGGGATCGGCTCGCGGCCGTAGGGCGCGTCGAGGTAGATCAGGCCGAGACGCTTGCCCTTGAGCTTGTCGAGCCCGCCCTCCTTCTCGGCGACGAACTTCACGAACACCGAGGCGCCGTCCCAGTAGGTGACCGGCGGGTTGAACACCCACGGGAAGGTGTTGCCGTCGGCGGAGGCCGACAGGCCGTAGGCCATGGACAGGACCGGGATCTTGTCGACCGAGGCGCGCGGGATCAGCTGGAGCGTGATGCCCGTCGAGTACGGGTTGACCACGACCGGGTTCTTGGCCTTGACCGACTCGTAGCACTCGACGCCCTTCTTGGTGTCGTAGCCGGTCTCGCACTCCTCGATGTTGATGCGCACGCCGCCGATGCCGCCGTCACGCTCGTTCAGCATGCGCAGGTAGTCGTGCATGCCGTCGGCGATATGGATGCCGGAGCCCGCGAAGGCGCCCGTGCGGTAGGTGAGCAGGGGCACGTAGATCGAGTCCTGCGCGGCGGCCGGCGTCGGCAGGGCCATCCCGCCGACGAGGGCGGCCGCGACGGCGCCCAGGGCTAACTTTCGAACCGACATGGTTTCTCCTCCCAGATGGCCGGCCTGCGGCCGGGGGTTTCGGGTCTTCGCGTCTCCTTCTCCGGCCTCTTCCCGCCGGCGGGCGGCCCCTCAGTACGGGAAGGGCCAGACCCGGAGCTTCTGCTTGGCGATCTGCCAGAGCCGCGCGAGGCCGTGCGGCTCGACGATCAAAAAGAAGATGATGAGAGCGCCGACGATCATGAAGCGCAAGTGCTCGATCGTCTCGGAGCCGACGCGGATGCCGAAGGGCGCACCCAGCGCCGGCAGCACGATGCCGAGCGCGATCGGCATCATGAAGATGAGCGCCGCCCCGAAGAACGAGCCCATGATGCTGCCGAGGCCGCCGATGATGATCATGAACAGGATGAAGAACGACTGGTTGATGTTGAAGACGTCGTACTCGGCCCCGCCGTACCAGAAGAACACCAGCATGGCCCCGGCGACGCCGCAGAAGTAGGACGACACCGCGAAGGCGAGCAGCTTCGCCTGGAACAGTTTGATGCCCATGAGCTCGGCGGCGATGTCCATGTCGCGGATCGCCATCCATTGTCGGCCGATGCGGCCGTGGACGAGGTTCGAGGCGAGCCAGGTCAGGCCGATGACCAGCGTGAGGACCAGGAGGTAGCGCGTCTGCGGCGTCGCCGTGGGGCCGACGATCGGGATGCCGGCGAGGGTGCGCAGGGGCGCGTCGATGGCGCCGGAGACGTTGTAGTTCACGAGCCAGGGGATGCGGTTGAAGCTCCACTGTAGGAAGAACTGCGCCGCGAGCGTCGCCACGGCGAGGTAGAAGCCCTTGATGCGGAGCGACGGCAGGCCGAACAGCACGCCGATCCCGGCGGAGAACAGGCCCGAGACCAGAACCCAGATGATGACGTTCACCTCCGGGAAGGCGGTCATCAGCTTGTAGGTGGCGTAGGCCCCGACCCCCATGAAGCCGCCGGTGCCGAGGGAGAGCAGGCCGGCATAGCCGGTGAGCAGGTTCAGCCCGATCGCCGCCAGCGAGAAGATCAGGAACGGGATCAGCACCGCCTGGAGCAGGAAGTCGCTGCCGAAGAAGGCCACCGCATAGGCCGCGGCGATGATCGCGACGAGCCCGATCCGGTCCTCGCGCAGCGGAAAAACCGCCATGTCGGCGGCGTAGCTCGTCTTGTACTGGCCGGCCTCGCGGTAGAGCACTTTTTGCCTCGCTACGCTCGGGCGAATGGCGAATGGCGAATGGCGAACGACAGGTCGTGAACGATCGAACCCATTGTCTCAGACAACCCAGCCATCACGACGCTCCCGCTCCCAACTCACCACTCACCATTCGCCATTCACCATTCGCCCTCAAACCCGCTCGATGATCTTCTCCCCGAACAGGCCCTGCGGCCGGAACAGGAGGAAGATCAGGGCGATCATGTAGGCGAGCCAGGTCTCGATGCCGCCGCCGAGGAGGGGGCCCCAGTAGAACTCGCCGATCTTCTCGCCCACCCCGATGATGAGCCCGCCGACGATGGCGCCGGGGATCGAGGTGAAGCCGCCGAGGATCAGCACCGGGAGCGCCTTGAGGGCGATGATCTGCAGGGCGAA
>DATLFZ010000383.1:0-5918 GCA_035540795.1 Beijerinckiaceae bacterium
GACCGGTCCCGCGCCCTACGTGATGGTGGGCTGGCACGGGCCCGTCGCCGCGCCGACCCGGACGATCGACGTCGGCCCGCTCACCACCGGCCTCGCCGCCATCGTCCTCAAGCGGGAGCTCGACCGGATCGAGGCCTTCGAGGCGGCGGCGCACGAGGCGCTGCGCCGCCGCAACCGGCTCGAGATGGACCGGGAACGGGCCCGGGCCGCCGCGGAGGCGGCCCGCCGGGTCGAGGAGGAGGCGCGCCAGGCGCGGCTGCGCGAACAGGCGCCGGAACCCCCGCCGCCACCCGTGCCGCAGAACCGGCCGCTTCAGATCGCGCCCGGCGGCTGAGCCTCGCCGGCCTGGGCGGCGCGCAGGACGAACACCCGAATCGCCGAGGACAGATTTGCGTCGCCGCGGCCGGAATCGATCTCGCCGATCAGCGCCTGGACCGAACGCCCGCGGCGCCGCGCGATCGCCTGCAGGGCTTCCCAGAAGGGCTCCTCGAGGGAGACGCTGGTGCGGTGGCCGGCGATCGCGACCGAGCGCTTGACGACCTTCACCCGTCCTCGTCCCGGCGGTGCCCTTCGAGCTTACGCTCCGCCGCCGTCCGCTCGGCCTCGCCCTGGCGCTTCTCCGCCGTGGATCGCCCGAACTTCACCCGGTTCGCGGCCGCCTGCGCCTCCTTGTCGGCGCGGGCCTTGGCCTTGCGGGCCTTCCGGAGATTGACGATCTCGGCCATGTCACACCGCCACCGGGGCCCGGATCGCCGGATGAGGATCGTAGCCCTCGACGACGATGTCGTCGTAGGCGAAGTCGAACAGGGACCGCACCGCCGGGTTGAGGCGCAGGCGGGGGAGGGGGCGCGGCTCCCGGGAGAGCTGGAGCCGGGCCTGGTCGAGGTGGTTCAGGTAGAGGTGGGCGTCGCCGAAGCTGTGCACGAAGTCGCCCGGCTGCAGGCCGCTCGCCTGCGCCATCATGTGGGTGAGGAGCGCGTAGGAGGCGATGTTGAACGGAACGCCGAGGAAGGCGTCCGCCGAGCGCTGGTAGAGCTGGCACGACAGCCGCCCGTCCGCCACGTAGAACTGGAACAGGCAGTGGCAGGGGGCGAGCGCCATGCGGTCGAGCTCGCCCGGGTTCCAGGCGGTGACGATCAGCCGGCGGGAATCGGGGTTGCGGCGGATCTCGTTGAGCACCCAGGCGATCTGGTCGACGCTGCCCCCGTCGGGCTTCGCCCAGGAGCGCCATTGCCTGCCGTAGACGGGCCCGAGATCGCCGTTGTCGTCCGCCCATTCGTCCCAGATCGTGACGCCGTGCTCCTGGAGCGCGCGCACGTTGGTGTCGCCGCGCAGGAACCACAGGAGCTCGTGCACGATCGACTTCAGGTGCAGCTTCTTGGTGGTGACGAGGGGAAAGCCCTCGGCGAGGTCGAAGCGCATCTGGTGCCCGAACACCGACAGGGTGCCGGTGCCGGTGCGGTCGTGCTTGCGCACGCCCTCGTCGAGGATGCGGCGCAGGAGGTCGTGGTAGGGCTGCATGAGGCCTCTCGCCCCCTTCTAGCCCCGCCGGCCCGCGACCGGAAGGGCGGCGAACGCGCCGCCTTCCGCTTGTCCCCGATCTTCCCTTCCGGGCCGCCCGCGCCTATATTCCAAGGGCCGCCGCGAGGCGGCTATGGCGATAAACGAGCGTCGCAATAAACCCTTCGGACCCGGGGGCGGTACCCGGCGCCTCCACCAAAGCCCAGTTCCGCTGGGCTTCGGCGGGGGCGAAATAGGATCGACGAGGGTGTAAAGGACGATCTTTCGCCCGGCATGGTTCCGCCGTTATCGGGCCAATGCAATAGTTGCCAACGACAACTATGCTCCGGTTGCGGTGGCCGCGTAAGCGGTCTCTGACGCCGAAACCAAGTCCTTGCGGGTAGCACCGTAAGGCGGGGTCCGGAGGCACCTGGCAACAGAAGCCTCCACTTCCCGTTCTCCAAGGCGCGCTGATGGCCAAAGACCTGATCCGCTACGACCTCCTCGTCCAGGACGCGCTGAAGGGGGTGGTACGCAAGGTCTTGATCGACGCCGGACGCGACGGCCTCGCCGGCGACCACCACTTCTACATCTCCTTTCGGACCGACTTCCCCGGCGTGCGCCTGTCGAACCGGCTGCGCGAGCGCTATCCGCAGGACATGACCATCGTCCTGCAGCACCAGTTCTGGGAATTGTCGGTGACCGAGCACGCCTTCGAGGTCGGCCTGTCCTTCTCCGGCGTCTCCGAGAAGCTGGCGATCCCGTTCGACGCCATCACCGGCTTCTTCGACCCCTCGGTCCAGTTCGGCCTGAAGTTCGAGACGCAAGGGGAGGCCGCCGAGCCGGCGCCGCTTCCCGCGCCCGACACCGTCGAGGCCGTTCCGCGCAAGCCGAGCGTCCCGGTGACCGCCAAGCCCGCCCGCGGCCCCCGGGCGGCTCCCGCCGAGCGCAAGCCCGAGCCGCCCGCCGCCGAGGAGAAGCCGGAGGCGGACGAGAAGCCCGCGGCCGGCGCCGAGGTGGTGAGCCTCGATTCGTTCCGCAAGAAGAGCTGAACGCCCGGCGGCGCCCAGACGGGCGGCTGCGCGAACCCTTCCTTAACCCTGACGAAGTCTGATCGGGACGGCGCAGTCGCCGGGCCGCGCCGAGCGGGCGAGCCATGTTCCGAGCCGATCAGTCCACGGCGCCAGCGCCGTCCGGCCGCCGCGCCCGACCCATGGGCACGGCGAGGCGGACGCCGCGCGGATCGGCCGTGCGTTGGAGAGCCATGACGCAGGCCCCCCATATCCCCGTTCTCCTCGACGAAGTGCTGGCGGCGCTCGCGCCCGAGCGGGGCGGCGCGTTCGTCGACGGGACCTTCGGAGCGGGGGGCTACGCGGCGGCGATCCTGGCCGCGACCCCGCGGAACCGCGTTCTCGGCGTCGACCGCGATCCCGACGCGATTCGCGCCGGGGCGAGCCTCGCCGCCGGTTCCGGGGGGCGGCTCCTCCTGCGGGAGGGGCGATTCGGCGCCCTCGACGAGCTCGCGGCCGCGGCCGGCTTCGCTCCGGCGGACGGGGTCGTCCTCGACGTCGGCGTCTCGTCCATGCAGCTCGATCGGCCCGAGCGCGGCTTCTCCTTCCGCCACGACGCGCCCCTCGACATGCGCATGGAGCGGCGCGGGCCCTCCGCCGCCGACCTCGTGAACCGGGCGAGCGAGGCCGAGCTCGCCGACATCTTCTTCCACTACGGCGAGGAGCGCCGGGCCCGGCAGGTCGCGCGGGCGATCGTCGCCCGCCGGCGCGAGGCGCCGATCGAGACGACCGCCGCACTCGCCGAGATCGTCGCCTCCCAGGTGAGGGCCGAGCCCGGCGGCATCCACCCGGCGACGCGGGTGTTCCAGGGGCTGCGCATCGCCGTCAACGACGAGCTCGGCGAGCTGGTGCGGGCGCTCCATGCCGCCGAGCGGATCCTCGCGCCGGGCGGGCGGCTCGCCGTCGTCACCTTCCATTCCCTCGAGGACCGGATCGTGAAGCAGTTCCTGGCGATCCGCGGCGGGCGCGCGCCCGCGGGCTCGCGCCACCTGCCGAGCGCCGCCCGGCCGGAACCGACCTTCGCGCTCCTCGGCAAGCAGCCCGTCGTGCCGACGCAGGCCGAGATCCGGCGCAACCCCCGCGCCCGTTCGGCCAAGCTGCGCGCCGCCGAACGCACGGCCGCGCCGGCGCAGCCGCCCCTCGAAGCCCTCGCGGCCCTCGCCGCCCTGCCCGAACCCCGCCGATGATCCGCCTCCTGCACCTCCTCGCCATCCTCGGGCTGATCGGCTCCGCCGGCTACGCCTACTCGATCAAGTACGACACCCTGTACCAGGCCGAGCGGGTGGCGAAGCTGAAGGGGCGCATCCAGCGCGAGCGCGACGCCATCGCCGTGCTCAAGGCGGAATGGGCCCATCTCAACCGGCCGGACCGCCTGCAGGAGGCGGCCGACCGCCACCTGCCGGACCTGCAGCCGATCACGCCGCACCAGCTCGCCCGCCTGTCCGACCTGCCCGACCGGGCGCCGCGGACCGACGAGATCGGCCGCAAGCTCGAGGCTCTCGGGCTGCTCCAGCCGACGGCGACCCCGAACCGCCGCAACGACGCCCGCACCTCCCAGACCCCCTCCCGGTGAGCCCATGGACGACGCGCCCGCGCCTCAGCCGATCCTCCCGCGCCTCATGGGCGTCCTGCGCGAGATGTTCCGGCTGCGGGTCGACAAGAGCACCGCCCGCCTGCGCCTCGTCGGCCTCGCCTTCGTAGTGCTGTTCGGCGCGGTCGCCGGCAAGCTCGTCGTCCTCGCGGTCTGGCCCGACGATTCGGGCGCCGTGCGCCGGGCGACCGCCGCCGCGATCTCCTCGGCGCGGCCCGACATCGTCGACCGCAACGGCGAGGTGCTGGCGACCGACGTCAAGATGGTCTCGGTCTTCGCCGACCCGCGAAAGGTCTACGACAAGGACGAGGCGGTCGAGCTTCTCACGGCGGTGCTGCCGGACCTCGACGCCCGCGACCTGCGCGAGCGCCTCGGCCAGCGCCGCGGCTTCGTGTGGATCAAGCGGGAGATCACCCCCCGCCAGCAGGCCGAGGTGCACCGCCTCGGCATCCCCGGCCTCGGCTTCCTGCCGGAGAACAAGCGCGTCTACCCGAACGGCAACGCCGCCGCGCACGTCCTCGGCTTCGCCAACATCGACAACGTCGGCATCGCCGGGATCGAGAAGTACATCGACCGCCAGGGCCTGCAGGACCTGAACGGGGCGGGCTTCGCCACGAGCGCGGCGAACCTCGAGCCGGTCCAGCTCTCGATCGACCTGCGCGCCCAGCACGCGGTGCGGGACGAGCTCGTGCGGGCGATGGAGAAGTACAAGGCCAAGGCCGCCGCCGGCACCATCGTCGACGTCAACACGGGGGAGGTCGTCGCCCTCGTCTCGCTGCCCGATTTCGACCCGAACGCCCCGGCCGACGCCCTGGAGAAGGACCGCATCAACCGGATCAACGTCGGCGTCTACGAGATGGGCTCGACCTTCAAGGCCATCACCACGGCGATGGCGCTCGATTCCGGCAAGGTCAACATCCACTCGACCTTCGACACCCGCTCGGCCCTGCGCTACGGCAAGTTCGCCATCAACGACTACCGCGGCCAGAAGCGGGTCCTGACCGTGCCGGAGGTGTTCATCTACTCCTCCAACATCGGAACGGCCAAGATGGCGCTGGCGGTCGGGGTGGAGGGCCACAAGTCGTACCTGCGCCGGATGGGCCAGCTCGAGCGCCTGCGCACCGAGCTGCCGGAGAGCGCCGAGCCCCTCGTGCCGGCCCGCTGGGGCGAGCTCAACACCATGACCATCGCCTTCGGCCACGGGCTCGCCGTGGCGCCGCTCCAGGCGGTCATGGCGACGGCCGCGCTCGTCAACGGCGGGTACCTGATCACGCCGACCTTCCTCCGGCGCAGCGAGGAGGAGGCGCGCAAGGTCGCGACCCGGGTGGTCAAGCCGGAGACGTCGGAGGCGATGCGCTACGTGATGCGCCTCAACGCCGAGCGGGGCTCGGCGAGCCGGGCCGCCATCGCCGGCTTCTACGTCGGCGGCAAGACCGGGACGGCCGAGAAGGTCATCAACGGCCGCTACGCCAAGAACAAGCTGCTCACCACCTTCATGGCCGTCTCCCCGGCCGACAAGCCGCGCTACCTGTTCCTCACCATCCTCGACGAGCCCCAGGGCCTGCCCGAGACCGGCGGCTACGCCACCTCCGGCTGGAACGCCTCGCCGGTCACCGGCAACATCATCGCCCGGGTCGGCCCGATCCTCGGCATCCCCCCGCGCTTCGAGGCGCCCTCCCATCCCTTCCCGCTGATGTCGCGGCTCGGGGCCTGGGGCACCCGGTGAGCGGCGATCGGTCGCGCGCCCGGCGGGGGAC
>DATLFZ010000384.1:0-2636 GCA_035540795.1 Beijerinckiaceae bacterium
GCCCACACGATCGGGCTCTCCGGGTCGAGGAACTGCTGCACGATGTTGAAGTGGTTCCAGCCCGGCAGCACGTGCACCTCCGGGTCGAGGCCGTGCCGGCGCTGGTGGTGCGAATAGCGGAACGAATGGTCGATCCAGTGCCAGGGCTCGAGGCCGCCGACGAAGATCGCCGCCGGGCAGCGGGCGCGGATCGGCCGGCGCTCGACGTCGCGGCGCCGGGCCATCTCCGGCGTCAGCCGGATCTCCGCGTTGACGGTGGTGCGCATCGCCGGGGTCGGATCGTAGATGCCGCTGATCAGCACCGCCCCGACCGCCGCCTCCCCGGCCGGATCGGCCAGGATCTCGGCGCAGAGATGCGCACCGGCCGAGTGGCCAGAGAGGCCGATGCGGCCCGGGTCCCCGCCGAAGCGCCCGATCTCGCGGCGCACGAAGTCGAAGGCGGAAAGGGCCGAATCGGCCACCTCGTCCAGCGTGGAGGCGGGGCAGAGTTCGTAGTTCGCCACCACTGTGGTGATCCCGGCCGCCACGAAAGGCAGGGCCACGAAGGCGAAGTTCTCCTTGTCCTGCGCGCGCCAATAACCGCCGTGGAAGAACATGTGCACCGGCGCGTCCGGCCGGCCCGCCGGGTAGACGTCGAGACGCCGCAGGGGGTGGTCGCCGTACGCGACGTCCCGATGGCAGGCGAGCTCGGTCTTGGCCTGGTCGTTGATGGGCGCGCGCTGGGCCTGGTAATCCTTGAAGTGCGGGACGGCGGCCTGCGGGTTGTACTGGAACTCGTGCTCCTCCGGAGAGAGGCCGGCCCAGAGCGGTGATTGCGTCATGATCGCACCGTTTCAGCGGCGGTCGAGGCGGCGCTGCAACCCGCGCCCGACCAGCATGAGCGCGAGCGCCGTGACCAGGATGGCTAGGCCCGGGAAGGCCGACATCCACGGCGCCAGCAGGATGTAGTCCTTGCCCTGCTGCAGGATCACGCCCCAGTCGGGCGCCGGCGAATGCACGCCGAGGCCGAGGAAGCCGAGGGCCGACTGGATCTGCAGCACGAGCGGGAACAGGACCATGTACTGGACGAGGAGCAGCGGCATGACGTTGCGGGTCACGTGCCGCCACAGGATCGTGGGCTCGGACAGCCCGATGCTGCGCGCCGCCTCCACATAGGTGAGGCCGGCCTCGGCGATGGCACCCGAGCGCGCGATACGGAAGAATACCGGCAGGTAGACGAGGGCGAGGGCGAAGACGAGGTTCTGCGTCTTCGGGCCGAGGATGCCGGTGATCATCACCCCGAGGATGATCGGCGGAAAGCTCAGCACCACGTCGACGAGGCGCCCGAGCAGCATGTCTATGCGCCCGCCGACGAAGCCGGACAGGAGCCCGAGCGCCCCGCCGCCGAGGGCGGCCGCCATCAGGGCGCCGGCGCAGATCGACAGGGTGATGCGGGCGCCGTGGACGACCCGGGCGAGCACGTCCCGACCGACGTCGTCGGTGCCGAACGGGTGCAGGGCCGAGGGCGGCTCGAGCGCCTTGTCCACCGCGATGGCGAGCGGCGAATGCGCGCTGAAGAGGCCCGGCGCTGCGAGCACCAGCCCGATGAAGGCGACGAGGACGAGGCCGAGCGCCAGATCGGGCTCGCGCCGGGCGCGGCGCAGGAGCGGGATGCGCGGCGCCTCGAGGCCGGAGGTCGCGGCCACGGTCAGGACAGCCGCACGCGCGGGTCGATGACCCGGTAGAGGAGGTCGACGGCGAGGTTCACGGCCATGGCCATGACGACGACGATCAAAAGCGCGCCCTGCAGCACGGGATAGTCCCGCGTCTCGATCGAGGTCAGGAGGAGCCGGCCGAGGCCGGGCAGGGCGAACAGGCTCTCGATGATGACGGCGCCGCCGAGGATCTGGATCAGGATCAGCCCCATGAAGGTGACGAGCGGGATCGCGACATTGCGCAGGATGTGCTTGAAGAACACGCGCCGGAACGGCACGCCCTTGGCGATCGCCGTGCGCACGTAGTCCTGGTGGAAGGCCGAGACCACGCTCTGGCGGACGAACTGGCTGTAGGCGGCGGCCTGGAGCAGGGCGAGGCTCGCGACCGGCAGGGCCATGATGGCGAGGTTGTCGGAGAGCGAGCGCGTCGGCGGCGCGTACATCAGCGGCGGCGACCAGCCGGTCGCGGTGGAGACCCCGACGAGCAGCATCAGCCCGACCCAGAACACGGGCGCGGCGAGGCCGACGAGGTTGAACGACTGAATCAGCGTATCCGGCAGCCGGCCCTCGTAGATGCCGGCCAGCACCCCGAGCGGCACCCCGATCAGGGTGGCGACGGCGAGGGTCAGGAACGCGAGCTGGATCGTGACGAGGAGCGCCGCGCCGATCATCGACAGGACGGGCTGTCCCCGGGCCCAGCTCGTTCCGAAATCGCCGGTGGCGATGCGTCCGAGCCAGCCGAGATACTGGCGCCAGATCGGCTGGTCGAGGCCGAAGAACTCGCGCAGGGAGGCGGCGGCGACCGGGTCGCTGGTCTGGCCGAGCATCTGCCCGACCACGTCGCCGGGCACGCTGCGCACCAGCACGAACACGATCATCGAGGCGAGGAGCGCGGTCAGGATCGACGCGCCGAGCCGGCGGACGAGATAGGCGGGCATGGAC
>DATLFZ010000385.1:0-4079 GCA_035540795.1 Beijerinckiaceae bacterium
GGGGGCGCCGCAATTGACGACGATGTGGTAGAGCCCGCTCGACAGCTCGAAGGACAGGCAGCCCGCATGGGCCTCCGGCGAGGCGTGGACCGGCGGGGCCGGCCCGACCTCGGCGATGACGAGCGTCCCTCCCGCCTCGAGCCGCTCGTAGCCGGCATGCGGGGCGTGGCGGATCGGCTCGCCGGTCGCCTGGGCGTAGACCAGGAGGGTGGCGAGGTGGTCGACCTCGCTCACCCCCATGCCGTTGAAGCGGGCCATGGCCCCGTCCCCGTGCCGGAACAGCCGCAGGAGCGGCAGCATGCGGTCGATCGCCCGCAAGAGCGCCTCGGGGGGCTCGACCCCGCGGCTGGCATAGGTCTGGCGCAGGGGCAGGAGGTCGAGGAGGAGGTCGAACGAGGCCCGCGGCGAGCGGCTGACATGGCCCCCGTCCGGCAGGATCTGCCGGTCGAGCTCGCGGGCGAGGAGGCGGCTCGCCCGCCGCAGGAGGGGGTCCCAGCCCTCGCAGCACAGGCCCGCATAGGCGAGCGCGATGGCCGCGTCGAGGCGGGGCAGGGGCTGGCCGCCGGCGCGCAGGTCCGCCTCGAGCTCGCGGGCCGCCTGGGCGAGGCTGCGCAGGAAGCGCCGGTAGAAGGCGTGGTCGGCCCCGTCGAGGAGGAGCGGCGACTGGGCGAGGAACGAGATCAGCCGGCGGGCGACGACCCGGGTCTCGCGGGCGCTGCGCCAGCGCGCCGGCCCGCGGGTGAGGAAGTCGTCGACGAGGGCCCGCGCGTTGCTGCGGGCGAGGGCCGTGTCGGCGGCGCGCAGGTGGCGCAGCCAGCCGAACCCGTAGAGGCCCTGCGCCCAGGCCCGCGACGGCGGCCGGATCGCGAAGGGCGAGCCGCCCCCGGCCTCGACGCCCTTCGCCGCGAAGACGTAGTGGCCGGCATAGATGTGCTCGGCGACGGTCGGGTCGGCGGTGCGCAGGTCCTGCGGGGCGAGCAGAAGCCGCTCGGGGGCGCGGACGGCGAAGGCGGGCCAGCGGATGCGCACGGCGCGGCTTCCCGCCCGCACCGCCTCCTGCAGCGCGAGCCCGTAGACCCGCCACCGGTCAGGACCCCAGCTCACGCATCCCCCTTCGCCGCCGCGCCGGCTCGCCCAGGCATCGGCCCGTTATGGTTAACAGGGGGTTGACGTGTTCACATCCCGCGCCGGAAGCGCGCCGCGAAGAATCCGTCGAGGCCGGCGCTCTCGCCGAGGCGCTGGTGGGGGAGGGTGCGCAGGTCGCCCTCCGGCGTCACCGCCTCGGCGAGGCCGCCGACCTCGGCGGGCTCGATCGGCACGCGGGCGAAGTCCGGGTGCCGTTCGAGGAAGGCGGCCGCCTGGGCCTCGCCCTCCTCGGGCTCGAGGGAGCAGGTGCAGAAGACGAGCCGCCCGCCGGGACGGGTCAGCGCCGCGGCCTTGTCGAGGAGCCGGGCCTGGAGGCCGGCGAGCTTGTCGAGGTCGCCCTGGCGCTTGGTCCAGGGCACGTCCGGGTGCCGGCGGATGGTGCCGGTCGCCGAGCACGGGGCGTCGAGGAGCACGGCATCGAACGGCTCCTCCGCGAGGGTGAGCACGTCCGCCGCCTTGGCCTCCACCGTCAGCTTCAGCCGGGCCATGTTCTCGGAGAGCCGGCGCAGGCGCGGCTCGGACCGGTCCACGGCGAGGACCGCCGCCCCGGCGGCGGCGAGCTGGGCGGTCTTGCCGCCCGGCGCCGCGCACAGATCCGCGACCCGCTCGCCCGGCTGCGGCGCGAGCAGCCGGGCCGGCAGGGCGGCGGCGGCGTCCTGCACCCACCAGGCGCCCTCCTCGTAGCCGGGCAGGTCGCGCACCGCCGTGCGCGCGGCGAGGCGGATCGAGCCGGTCGGCAGCAGGGTGCCGCCGAGGCGCGCGGCCCAGCCGGAAGAGTCCTCCTTGGCGGTGACGTCGAGGGCGGCGCCCTCCCGGTGCGCCGCCGCGATGGCGGCGGCTGCGTCGGCGTAATGCGCGCGCCAGCGGCGGGCGAGCCAGTCCGGCGTGTCCGTCGCGAGCGGATCGGAGGCGGAGAGGATCGCCTCCCGCTCCCGGGCGATGCGGCGCAGCACCGCGTTCACGAGCCCGGCGAACGGTTTCAGGCGCTCCGCCCGGGCGAGCTCGACCGAGAGGTCGACGGCGGCGTGGTCGGGCACGTTCAAAAACAGGATCTGCGCCGCCCCGGCGGTCATGAGTGCGCCGAGTCGCCCGTCGCGCAGTCCCTCCTGGAGCCGGTCCGAAAGCGCCCTGCGGATGGTGCCGTGGCGGCGGAAGGCGACGACGGCGATCGCCCGCGCCAGCCCCTCGTCGCGGTCCTCGAGCCCCGCCTCGGCGGCGAGGCGGTCGAACACGTCGTCGAGGGGGGCGCTGCGCCGGAGGACCTCTTCGATCGCCGCGTAGGCGAGCCGCCGGGCAGGGAGCCCGGACAGGTCGCGCACGGGCTCCCGGCGGGGTCGGGCCAACGCTCAGCTCCAGGGGCCGCCGCGGGGCGGGCGGCCGCCGATCCGGGGCGGACCGCCGCCGCGGCCGCGCCCGGCCCAGGGGCTCGCCGCCGCCTGGCCGGCGAAGCCGCGGGCCGCAGGGGCGCCGGAGGCGGGGCCGCCGTCGAACGGGCCCATCTGCCGGGCGAGATCCTGCAGGGCGGTGATGCGGTTCTCGGTCGCCGGGTGGGTCGAGAAGAGGTTGTCGACGCCCTCGCCGGAGAGCGGGTTGATGATGAACATGGGCGCGGTCGCCGGATGGCGCTCCGCCTCCTCGTTGGGGATGCGCTCGACCCCCCGGGCGATCTTCTGCAGGGCCGAGGCGAGCCAGATCGGGTTGCCGCAGATCTCGGCGCCGATGCGGTCGGCGTCGTATTCGCGGGAGCGGCTGATCGCCATCTGGATGATCATCGCCGCGAGCGGCGCCAGGATCATCATGGCGAGGCCGATGAACGGATGGGGCCGGTTGTCCCCGCGCCCGCCGAACAGGAAACCGAACTGGGCGAGCGTGGCGATCGCGCCGGCCACCGTGGCGCTCACCGTCATGATGAGCGTATCCCGGTTCTTGATGTGGGCGAGCTCGTGCGCCATCACGCCCGCGAGCTCCTCGTAGGAGAGGATGCGCATGAGCCCGGTGGTGGCGGCCACCGCCGCGTTCTCCGGGTTGCGCCCGGTCGCGAAGGCGTTCGGCTGCGGGTTGTCGATGAGGTAGACCCGCGGCATGGGCAGGTTCCCCCGGGCGGCGAGGTCGCGGACCATGCCGACGAGCTCCGGCGCGGTGCGCTCGTCGACCTCCTGCGCGCCGTAGGCCGAGAGTGCTAGCTTGTCCGAGTTCCAGTAGGCGAACAGGTTCGTCGCCGCGGCGATGCCGAGCGCGATCAGCATGCCGCCCTGCCCGCCGAGCATGTAGCCGACGCCGCCGAAGAGGGCGGTGAGAGCCGCGAGCAGGATCGCCGTCTTGAGGTAGTTGCCCATGCGCGATGCCTCGGACGCGAAGCGATGCCTATATGTGGGAGGAGCGAAGCCCGGCCGGCAAGAGCGTCGCCGGTCGGGGAAAGGGGAACGCGGATGGGGTTCGAAGGTTCTGAGCCGCAGGAGCCGGTCGCGGCCGAAGCGGGCCCGGCCGAGAAGGCCCTGTCGCCGGCGGCACGGCGCGCCCTCGCCGAGGCCGCCGCGCGGCGGGCGGCGCTCGACGCCCGGGCCGAGGCCCTCGGCCAGGCGCCCGAGCGCGGCGGCCGGGGCGGCCTCGACCCGGTCCGCTACGAGGACTGGGAAGTGAAGGGCCTCGCCACGGACTTCTGAGATCGATCCCCGACGAGGCAGCGTGCCCCTTCTGTCCGACATCGCCTCCCGCGCCGGCTCGGCCGCACGGTCCCTGCGGGAGGCGCCCGGCCGCCTGATCCAGCCGAGCCTGCGCGTCGGCGTCACCGGCCTCGCCCGCTCCGGCAAGACCGTGTTCACGACGGCCCTCGTCCACCATCTCCTCGAAGGCCATCCCCTGCCGGCGCTGCGGGCGGCGGCGCAGGGGCGGATCCGGCGGGTCCGGCTCGCCCACCAGCCGGACGACGCGGT
>DATLFZ010000386.1:0-11530 GCA_035540795.1 Beijerinckiaceae bacterium
CTCGGCGACCCGCTCGAGGTGCTGCGCCGGCTCGGCGGCCGCGACGTGGCGGCGATCGCGGGGGCGATCCTGGCCGCCCGCCTGCAGCACATCCCCGTGGTGCTCGACGGCTATGTGGCGACGGCGGCGGCCGCCATCCTCCACGCCCTCGACCGCCATGCCCTCGACCATTGCGTCGCCGGCCACCTTTCGGCGGAGGGCGCACATGCGGATGTGCTGGACCGCCTGGGGAAAATCCCGCTCCTCGCCCTCGGCATGCGCCTCGGGGAAGGGACGGGGGCGGCGCTCGCGATCGGCCTCGTCAAGGCCGCCGCCGCCTGTCACCGCGACATGGCCACGTTCGAACAGGCCGGCGTGTCGCGGGAGCGGTGACCGGCTCCCGTTGAAGGCGGTCCCGTCACGTGTCATATTTTTCGCGACAACTGACGGAGTCGATCGTGGCGCATCCTGCACGGGAAGGGACCGGCTCGGCCGAGCTGCGGGATCTCGCGGAGCTTCTCGGCGGCGAGCGCGTGCTGCGGCGGCCCTTGCGCACCCGCCTCGACGCGCACGAGCTCCTCATGGAGGGGCTGCCGGGCAAGGCCCTCGCCCATCTGGTCGGCAGCCTCGGGCGCATCCACAAGGACGTCGCGTTCGAGCGCGCCGTGGGGATGAGTCTGCGCACGTTCCAGCGCCGCCAAGAGGCGCCGTCCAAGCCTCTGAACCAGGAGCAGAGCGGCCGCACCTGGAAATTCGCCGAGGTCCTCGCCCGGGCGACGGCGGCCCTCGGTTCCCGGGACGAGGCCGAGCGCTGGCTCGAGCGGCCCGCCCTCGGGCTCGACGGCCGCCGCCCGATCGACCTGCTCGCGACGCCCGCGGGGGTCGAGATCGTCGAGGACCTGATGACCCGGCTCGAATACGGCGTCTACACGTGACGCCGCTGCCGGGCGCGCTCGGAGGACGAACCCTGATGGCGTGGCGCCTCGACGAGGCCCGCTTCGCGGCGAGCTGGGACAGCGGCGAAGGAGCCCACCGGGTCGGCGGGCGGTGGAACGGCAAGGGCGTTCGGGCGGTCTACTGCTCCGTCGACCCCGCGACGGCGATCCTGGAAGTCGCCGTCCACAAGGGTTTTGCCGCGCTCGACACGGTGCCTCATGTCCTGACCGGCCTCACGATCGATCCGGCCGGGGCTCACGTCGTCGAACCGGACGCGGTGCCGAACCCCAACTGGCTGCGGCCCGGCATTCCGGGCGCGGGACAGCAGGCCTTCGGGAACGACCTTCTCGCGAGGCACAAGTTCGTCCTCGTCCCGAGCGCGGTTTCGCCCCGAAGCTGGAACGTGATCTTCGAACCGTCCCGCGCGGCGGGCGGGTACGAGCTCGCATCCCAGGAGCGGTTCGCCCTCGACACGCGCCTCAACCCGGCCGCGGGCCGGTCGCGCTGACCGCCGCTTCACGCGGCGCGGGCGGGGGCGGGCTTCGACACCTCGACGGCGGGCAGGGCGTCCATCACCCGCTCGGCCGGGAAGGTCACGATGACCTCGGTGCCCTCCCGCGGCTTCGACCTGAGCTGGAACCCGCCTCCGTGCAGGTCCACGAGCCCCTTCACGATCGGCAGGCCGAGGCCCGAGCCCTGTTCGGCGGTCTTGATGGCGAGGGAGCCGCGGCCGAAGGAGGACATCACGACCGGGATCTCGTCCTCGGGAATGCCCGGCCCGGTGTCCTTGACGCTGACGTACTGCCCGCCCGACGAGGTCCAGCCGACCTTGATCAGGATCTCGCCCCCGGCCGGGGTGAACTTGATGGCGTTCGAGAGGAGGTTCAGCACGATCTGCCGCACGGCGCGCTCGTCGGCCCACAGCCGGGGCAGCGCGTCGTCGACGAGCTCCCGGATGGTCTGGTTCTTCGCCTTGGCGCGGAGGTTCATCATGTGGCGGCAATCCTCCACCAGGTGACCGAGCTGGAGCGCCTCCTCGTTCAGCTCGTAGCGGCCGGCCTCGATGCGGGACAGGTCCAGGATCTCGTTGATGAGGGTGAGCAGGTGCTGCCCGCTCGCGTGGATGTCGTCGGAATACTCCCGGTAGGACGGGGCCGCGTGGGGGCCGAAGACCTCGTTCTTCATCACCTCCGAGAAGCCGAGGATGGCGTTGAGGGGGGTGCGCAGCTCGTGGCTCATGGTGGCGAGGAAGCGCGACTTGGCGAGGTTCGCCTCCTCCGCCCGCCGCCGGGCCTCGTCCGAATTGGCCTTGGCCTGTTCGAGCTCGGCGAAGAGGGCGTCCTTCTCCGCCCGGGACTGGAGATTGGCGAGGGCACTGCCGTAAAGGCGGTTCGCCAGGAACACGAAGAAGACCTGCGCGCTCGCGGCCATGACCACGAGCAGGATCGTGTCGAGCCCCTTCGAGGTCGCGAGCGCCGCCACGATCGCCACGGAGAGGGGTACGATCCCGGCGTAGACCGCGGCGGGGACGGTCGCCGACAGCATCGCCGTGACGGCGGCGAGCATCACCAGGATGAACAGGGCGAAGCTGCGCGCGCTCGGCGCGTCCAGCGTCGCGAGGACCTGCACGACGACGCCCCAGCTCGCCCCGTGCAGGAGCTCGCCGATGATGAAGCGCCGCCGCCAGGATTTCAGGGAGACCGTCTCCGCGTCCTGGGCGAGAAAGCCGCGGGACATCGCCAGCATGATCGCCACCGCGACCAGCACGACGACGCAGGCGAGCCCGGTATGGCCGAGGGGCAGCCACAGGGTCGAGGCGGCGGCGACCGCGACCGCGAGGACGAAGAGGGGGAACGAGGCGCCGAGCCGGTATTGCGCGAACAGCCGGACGAGCTCGTAGTCGAAGGCCCGTTCGAGGCCGATGGAGGAGGTGAGCTTCTCGCGCGCCGCGCGGACGTCCTTGACGAGTTTGCGCCGCCGGGTGGCGTCCGCGATGGACGCGCGGCGGCCCCGCTGGATCATCTGCGCCGTCAACTCACTCATCGCACCGGAACCATTCCCTCGCGGGGGGCCGCAGGGGCGTGCCCAGGCTCGCGCGGAAACGTTAAACTTCCTTGATGAATCGCGCGCGCACGGCCGTGCACCGGTTCCGCCGCGGGCGGGGCGGCCGGTTCCGGATCGTCCTCCTCCTGGTCCTGCTCGCCGCCGGAGCCGCCTATTTCGGGCAGCGGGAGGCGGAGGTGCGCAGCGGGCGCGCGACGGTGGTCGACGGCGACTCGCTCCGCCTCGACGGCGCCTCGGTCCGGCTGCACGGGATCGACGCGCCGGAACTCGGGCAGACCTGCACGGTCGCGGGAAAGGACGAACCCTGCGGCCAGGCGGCCGCGCGGGAGCTCGCCCGCTTGGTCGCCCAGGGGGAGGTGCGCTGCCGCGTCGTCGGCCGGGACCGCTACGGCCGGGACCTCGGCCGCTGCGCCGTCGGGGCGACCGACCTCGGGGCGACCCTCGTCTCGTCCGGTCACGCCGTGGCCTACGGGCGCGACACGCCCTATGCGCGTGAGGAGGCCGAGGCGCGCCGCCAGGGGCGCGGGATCTGGGCGGGCCCCTTCCAGCGGCCCGAGGATTGGCGCAAGGACCAGGCGCGGGCGCGGGAGCGCGTTGACCCTTCGGCGAAGCCGTGATGTGTGTAGCTGCGAGGGTCGCGATGAAGCTCTACGATGCCGGCCGCGCGCCGAATCCCCGCCGGGTGCGGATATTCCTCGCCGAGAAGGGGATCGCCGTCCCCCTCGTGCCGGTGGACCTGAACAAACTCGAACACAAGAGCCCGGCCTTCTCCGCCGTCAACCCGCTCCAGCGCACGCCCGCCCTCGAGCTCGACGACGGCACGATCCTCACCGAGTCGGTCGCCATCTGTCGCTATTTCGAGGAGCTGCAGCCCGAGCCGCCCCTGTTCGGCGTCGGCGCCCTCGAACGGGCACGGGTCGAGATGTGGCAGCGCCGCATCGAGTTCGGGCTTCTCGGAACCCTCGCCTTCGTGTTCCGCCACCTCCACCCGGCCATGGCCGCCATGGAGGTGCCGCAGGTGCCGGCCTGGGGCGAGGCCAACAGGGAGCGCGTCGCCGAGTTCCTGAGAATACTCGACCGGCATCTCGGGGAGAACCGCTTCGCGGCGGGCGAGCGCTTCAGCGTGGCCGACATCACCGGGCTCGTCGCGCTCGACTTCATGAAGCCGGCGAAGGTGCCCTTGCCGGAGGAGCTCGTCCATGTGCGACGCTGGCACCGGGAGCTCGCCGCCCGGCCGAGCGCGCAGGCCTGAGCCATGCGCCTGACCGTCGTCGGATGCGGAGACGCCTTCGGCTCGGGGGGGCGGGCGCAGACCTGCTTCCTGCTGGAGAGCGACGGCGGGACCCTCGCCGTCGATTTCGGCGCGACCTCGCTGCCGGCTCTCAAGCGGCTGGGGATCGCGCCGGACCGGCTCGACGCGGTGGTCCTCAGCCATCTGCACGGGGATCATTTCGGCGGCCTGCCGTTCCTCCTCCTCGACCTGCACTTCGTCGCGCGCCGCGACCACCCGCTGACGATCGTCGGCCCGGTCGGGACGCAGGCGCGCATCGCCGCGGCGATGGCCGTGTTCTTTCCCGGCGCGCCCGGCGGCTCCTGGCGCTTCCCCCTCACGATTGTCGACCTGCCCTGCGGAGAGCCGCATTCCCTGTGCGGGCTGGAGATCCGCTCCACGGCCGTGGAGCACCCCTCCGGCGCCCCCTCGACGGCCCTGCGCATCGCCGGGCCGGAGCGGACCTTCGCCTTCTCGGGCGACACGGAGTGGACCGACGCCCTGTTCGCGGTGGCGCGCGGGGCCGACCTCTACGTCACCGAGTGCTACACCTTCGACACGCCCACGCCCTACCATCTCGACTTCCGCACCATCGACGCCAACCGGGACCGGCTCGGCGCCCGGCGCATCCTCCTGACGCACATGAGCGACATGGCGCTCGCGCATCTCCCGGAGATGCAGGCGAAGGGCTATGTGACCGCCCATGACGGTCTCGTCCTCGACCTCTGAGGCGGCGCTCCAGGATCTGTTCGCCCGCCTGCGCGCCTGCCGGATCTGCCGCGACCGGCCGCGCCACGGGCCGCCGCTGCCGCACGAGCCGCGCCCCATCGTCCAGGGCAGCCGCACCGCGCGCCTGTGCATCGCGAGCCAGGCCCCGGGAACGAAGGCGCACGCGGCCGGCCGCTCCTTCTTCGACGCCTCCGGCGTGCGCCTGCGCGACTGGCTCGGGATCGACGAGGCGACCTTCTACGATCCGGCGCGGGTGGCGATCGTGCCGATGGGATCGTGCTTTCCCGGCCAGGACGACAAGGGGGGCGACCTGCCGCCCCGACGCGAATGCGCCGAGACCTGGCGCCGGCCACTGTTCGCCGCGCTTCCGCAGCTCGAACTCGTCATCGTCATCGGCCAGTACGCGCAGGCCTGGCACCTGGGCGAGGACTTCGCCGGCCTCACCGCCACGGTCGCCCGCTGGCGCGAGATCCTGGCGAGCCCGCGCCGTCCCCGCGTCCTGCCGCTGCCGCACCCGTCCTGGCGCAACAACGGCTGGCTGCGCAAGAATCCCTGGTTCGAGGCCGAGCTTTTGCCCGTGCTTCGCCGCGAGGTGCGCTCTATCCTCGGCGCGAAGGAGCCCGCATGACCTTCTCGACCCTTCGCCTCGACACCGCCGGACCGGTCGCGACGATCACCCTCGCCCGGCCGGAGCGGCTCAACGCGCTCACGGCGGCGATGCATGCGGATCTGCGTCTCGCCCTCGACGCCTGCGAGGTCGACGAGGCGGTCCGCGTGGTGGTGCTGACGGGGGAGGGGAGGGCCTTTTCCTCGGGCCAGGACCTCACGGAGGACCTGCCCCGGGACCGGGACGGGCGGGTCGATCTCGGCCCGCCCCTCGAGCGCGACTACAACCCGCTCGTGCGCCGGCTCGTCGCCTATCCGAAGGTCACGATCGCGGCCGTCAACGGCCCGGCGGTCGGCGCCTCGATGAACATCGCGCTCGCCTGCGACCTCGTGGTGGCCGCGCGCTCGGCGTATCTGCAGGAGGCGTTCGCCAAGATCGGGCTCGTCCCCGATGCCGGCGGGACCTGGCTCCTGCCGCGCCTCGTCGGGCCGAAGCGCGCCCTCGCCCTCATGCTCACTGCCGACCCGGTCCCGGCCGAAGAGGCCGAGCGGGTCGGCCTCGTCTGGAAGGTGTTCGACGACGCGTCCTTTCCCGAGGAGACCGCCGCCCTCGCGCTGCGGCTCGCGGAGGGGCCGGCGCTCGCCCACCGGCTCACCAAGCGCGCCCTCGCGGCGAGCCTCGAGCACGGCCTCGAGGCGCAGCTCGCGATGGAGGCGGCCCTGCAGCGGGAGGCGGGCGCCAGCGCCGATTTCGCCGAAGGCATCGCCGCGTTCCGCGCCAAGCGCGCGCCCCGGTTCGAAGGACGCTAGGGGACATCCATGCGCATCAACTACGTCATCCTGGCGCTCATCACCGCCGTCGCGGTGGCCGGCCTGTGGATGAGCGGGTCGCCCGAGCACGCGGGCCAGCTCGAACAGGCCCGCCGGGACGCCGCCTTCACCGGCCAGGCGCGGGAATGGGTGCTGACCGCGCTCGCCGTCGGCATCGGCGCCTTCATCCTCTATCTCGTGGTCACCCGCCGCTGATCGCGGTGAGGACGAAGACCTCCGCTCCGGGCGCGAGCGGGGTCCCGAGCTCCGCCCGCCGGCCGTCGACGAACACGTTCATGTGCCGCCGGATGGCCGGGCGCGAATCGCAGATGCGGTCGCGCATGCCGGGCCAGCGCGCGTCGAGGGCGTCGACCATCTCGGCGACGTTCGCCGCGGCCACCTCGACCCGCCGCGGCGCCCCCGGGAAGAGGTCGACGAGGGCTCCCGCGAGCTTCACCGTCACGGGAGCGGGGGAGGGGGCCGGCTGCGGCGCGGCCATTCAGGTCCCCGCCGCGAAGGTCTCGACGGAGTGGATCGCCGGCAGGTGCTGCGCGACCGCCGTCCAGCGCTCGCCCTCGTCGGCGCTGGCGAAGAGGGCGCCGCCGCCGGTCCCGAAATAGACCCCGGCGGGATCGAGCCGGTCCGTCGCGAGCGCCTGGCGCAGGACGCCGAAGAAGGCGTTCTCCTGGGGCAGGCCGTCGCGCAGGGCGTGCCAGGTCTCGCCGCCGTCGCGGGTGCGCCACACCGCGGCGCGTCCGTCCGGCATGAACCGCCCGGCCGAGTCGCCGTTGAGCGGCATCAGGTAGAGCGTGTTCGGGTCGCGCGGATGGACGGCGGCGGGGAAGCCGAAGCTCGACGGCAGGCCCTTCTCGATGCTCGTCCAGCTCCGCCCGCCGTCGTCGCTGCGGTACATGCCGCAATGGTTCTGCTGGTAGAGGCGGTCGGGTTTCCCGGGCGCCATCGCCAGCGAATGCACGCATTGCCCGAACTCGGGATAGCGCTGGTCCTCCGGCAGGAAGTCGGCCCGGGTGCCGCGGTTGCGCGGCTCCCAGGATTGGCCGCCGTCGGCGGTGTGGAACACGCCGGCTGCCGAGATGCCGACCCAGATCTGCCCGGGTTCGGTCGGATGCAGCAGGAGGGAATGCAGGATGAGCCCGCCGCCGCCGGGATGCCATTGCGCGCGGGAGGGATGCTCGCGCAGGCCCTTCACCTGCGTCCAGGTCTCGCCCTGGTCCTCGCTGCGGAACAGGCCCGCCGGCTCGACGCCGGCGAAGAGCACGCCGTCGCGCAGGGCGAGGCTCCACACCGCCTTGATCGGCTCCTCGCCCTCCGCATAGGCGAGGCCCTGGCTCGAATGGGTCCAGCTCTCGCCGCGATCGGTCGTCTTCCACACGGCGGGCCCGAACCACTCGTTGCCGCCGCCGGCGAAGATCGTGCCCGTCTTCGGGTCGGCGATCACGTGGTTGATCGGCCAGGCGTTGCAGAAGGGGCCGCGCAGCCGCCACGTGCGGCGGTCGTCGCTGTCGGCGAGGAACGCGCCCTTCTTCGTCCCGACGAGAATCGTCACCTGCGGCATGGTTCCCCCCGATCGGCCTCGCCGGTAGGGCGGGCTGGACAGGGCACGTTGGTATCAACATATCTAGGGCGATGTCAAAGGACGACGCGCTCTCCTTCGCGGTCACGCCGCGGGTGCGGGACACCTGCCTGTGCCTGCACGTGCAGCGGGCAGCGCGAGCCGTAGCGCGACGGTACGACGAGGCGCTCCGTCCCGTCGGGCTGACCAACGGCCAGTTCTCGCTCATGATGGCGCTCAACCGCCCGCAGGCGCCGACCATGCGCGACGTCGCCGCGCTCCTCGCCATGGACCGCACCACGCTCACCGCGAACCTGAAGCCGCTGCAGCGCCGCGGCCTCGTTGTCGTCGGCGAGGATACCGCCGACCGGCGCTACCGCCGCATGAGCCTGACCGCCGAGGGGAGGGCGGTCCTCGCCGCCGCGCTGCCGATCTGGGAGCGCGCCCAGGCAGAGAACGCGAGCCGCCTAGAGGGCGAGCCGGGCGCCCTCTTGGCGAATTTGCGCGCCCTGTCCTAGCGCTCGAGCCGGGCGATCAGGCTCGACGTGTCCCAGCGGCCGCCGCCCATCTTCTGGACCTCGCTGTAGAACTGGTCGACGAGGGCGGTGACCGGCAGGTGCGCCTTGTTGCGGCGCGCCTCGGCGAGGCAGATGGACAGGTCCTTGCGCATCCAGTCCACGGCGAAGCCGAAGTCGAACTTGCCCTGGTTCATGGTCTTGCCGCGGTTCTCCATCTGCCAGGAGCCGGCGGCGCCCTTGGAGATCACCTCGAGCACGGCCTCGATGTCGAGCCCCGCCTTCTTGCCGAAATGGATGCCCTCGGACAGGCCCTGGACGAGGCCGGCGATGCAGATCTGGTTGACCATCTTGGTGAGCTGACCCGACCCGACCGGGCCCATCAGGCGGCAGGCCCGGGCGAAGCTCATGATGGCCGGTTCGACCCGGGCGTAGACGTCGGGCTCGCCGCCGCACATCACCGTGAGCACCCCGTTCTCGGCCCCGGCCTGGCCGCCGGAGACGGGGGCGTCGACGAAGCCGAAGCCGCCCTTGGCGGCAGCCTCGCCGAGTTCCCGCGCCACGTCGGCGGAGGCGGTGGTGTGGTCGACGAAGGTCGCGCCGCGCTCCATCCCCGCGAAGGCGCCGTCGGCGCCGAGGGTGACGCTGCGCAGGTCGTCGTCGTTGCCGACGCAGGCGAATACGATCTCCCGGCCCTGCGCGGCCTCGCGCGGGGTCGGGACGGCCCGGCCGCCGTACTCCGACACCCACTTGTCGGCCTTCGCCCGGCTGCGGTTGTAGACGACGACCTCGTGGCCCTTGGCGGCGAGATGGCGGGCCATCGGATAGCCCATGACGCCGAGCCCGATGAAGGCGACCTTGGCCATCGCATTCCCCCTTCGATGAAGCGGGACCGGTTCTAGGGGCCGGGCCCGGTGGCGTCAAACGCGTCGGCGGCCTTCTTCGAGATGCTTCGAAATAGCCCTTGACGGCGGTGCGTAGCCGGCGCATGTTATTTCGATGAAAGTCGAACAAGCCGCCAAGCAGCTCGAGGCGCTCGGCAACCCCACCAGGCTCGAAGTCTACCGGGCGCTCGTGCGCGCCGGCCACGACGGCCTGCCGGTCAGCCGGGTGCAGCAGAAGGTCGGCATCCCTGCCTCGACCCTTTCCCACCACCTGCACCGGCTGATCGAGACGGGGCTCGTGACGCAGGAACGGCGGGGCACGACCCTCGTCTGCCGGGCCGATTACCCGGCGATGCAGGGCCTCCTCGGCTTCCTCGCCGACGAGTGCTGCATGGATTCGGGTTGCGCCGGAGACGAATGCGCCGCCTGAGCGGCCGAAGGAGAAGACCATGTTTGAGAGCAATCTGCCGGTCGCCGTGATCGGTGCCGGACCGGTCGGGCTCGCCGCCGCGGCCCATCTGATCGCCCGCGGACTGCCGGTCCGCGTCTACGAGGCGGGCGACGTCGCCGCGAACGTGCGGGACTGGGGCCACGTGCGCCTGTTCTCCCCCTGGCGCTACAACGTCGACGAGGCCGCCGCGGCGCTGCTGCGGCGACACGGCTGGCGCGAGCCCGATCCGGAGGCGCTCCCGACGGGGCGGGACCTGTTCGAGCGCTACCTTCGGCCTTTGGCACAAGCCCCTGAGATCGCAGGGGTCCTCGAGACCGGCGCGCGCGTCCTCGCCGTCACCCGCCTCGGCCTCGACAAGGTGCCGGGCCGCGGTCGCGCCGAGCGCCCGTTCGTGCTCACCCTCGCCGGCGGTCGCCGCGATCTGGTCCGCGCCGTGATCGACGCCTCCGGCACCTGGACCACGCCGAACCCGCTCGGCGCCGAGGGTATCCCGGCGGAGGGGGAGGGCGCCTGCGACCGGATCGCCTACGGCATCCCGAATGTGCTCGGCCGCGACCGCGAGGCCTATGCCGGGCGTTCGGTGCTGGTCGTCGGCGCCGGACACTCCGCCGCCAACGTGCTCCTCGATCTGGCCCGGCTCGCCCGCACGACGCCGAGCCCCGGTCTCGTCTGGGCCGTGCGCGGGACGAACCTCGCCCGGGTCTACGGCGGCGGCGCGGCCGACCAGCTGCCGGCCCGCGGCGACATCGGGGCGGGGCTCCGAACCCTCGTCGAAAGCGGCGAGGTCGCCCTCGTGGCCGGCTTCGCCGCGCGCAAGGTCCGGCCCGACGGCGACCGGGTTGCCGTCGAGGGCGAGGTCGACGGTGTCCCGCGCACGCTGACCGTCGAGCGGGTGGTGGTCGCGACCGGGCAGCGGCCCGACCTCGCGCTCACCCGCGAGCTGCGCCTCGACCTCGACCCGTGGCTCGAATGCGCGCGGGCGCTCGGGCCGCTGATCGACCCCAACCTGCATTCCTGCGGGTCGGTGCCGCCGCACGGGCATCGCGAACTCGCGCATCCGGAAGCCGGCTTCTACACGGTCGGAGTGAAGAGCTACGGCCGGGCGCCGACCTTCCTGATGGCGACCGGCTACGAGCAGGCGCGCTCCGTCGCGGCGGCGCTCGCCGGCGACCTCGTCGCGGCGGACGACGTCCGGCTCGTGCTGCCCGAAACGGGCGTGTGCTCGACCAACCTCGCGGCCGAGGCCGCCGGCTGCTGCGGCGGGCCGAGCCCGGTCGAAGCGGATTGCTGCGTGGCGGACACCACCGCGAAGCAGGCGGGCCGCTCGGGCTGCGGCTGCGGCGCAGCGGCCTGAAAAGGGCGGGGCACGGCCGAGCGGTCGCGGCCCGCGTCCCCCATCCGGGATTCGCATAAGGTATATTATGGAACCAAAGTCTGGCCCTCGAATGGGTATCATGCCGTCCAGAACGCCGCGAAGTTCAACGACTTGCGGGCGATCGCTCGTGCGGCCGGGATCTCACGGCAGCGCGATGCGCATCCCGTCGTAGGCCGGCTCGACCGCGTCCGGCAGCTCCCGCGCCAGCGTGGCATAGTCGAGGTCGCTGTGCAGGTTGGTCAGGACGGCCCGCCGCGGCCGGACCCGTTCGATGAAGGCGAGCGCCTCGGACACCGAGAAATGGGTCGGATGCGGCGTGTAGCGCAGCGCGTCGAGGA
>DATLFZ010000387.1:0-8319 GCA_035540795.1 Beijerinckiaceae bacterium
GACCGCGTCGACCATCAGCCGCGCCTGCGGCCCCATGGCGGCGCGCAGCTTCGCCACCCGCTCCACGTCGACGGGCAGCGCCGCGCCGCCGACCTTGATCTTCACCGCCCGAAAACCCTGCCGGACATAGGCGGCGTATTCTTCCGCGAATTCGTCCGTGCTCTGCCCGGTCTTGTAGAGCCCGGCGCTGGCGTAGGGCAGGACTCGGGGGTCGTGCCCGCCCAGGAGACGCCAGAGCGGCTCGCCGGCGGCCTTGCCCTTGATGTCCCAGAGCGCGATGTCGATCGCGCTCATGCCGGCCCAGGTCTGGCTGCGCCGGGTCGAGACCGCGGTCATGTCGAGGGCCGCCTTGAAGTGGCGCTCCGGGGTGAGGGCGCTCTGCCCGACGAGGGCCGGCTTCAGGTCCTCCTCAATGAAGGCGACGAGCGATCCCGCGTTGGCCCCGTCGACCCAGGTCTCGCCGGCGCCGATCAGTCCCGTGTCGGTCTCGACGAAGACGAGCAGCGTGCGCTTCACCGTCCAGCGGAAGCGCGGGTTGCGGGTCGTGCCGTCGAGGGGCTTTTCGAACAGCCGGGTGCGGATGTCCTTGATCCTCATGCGCCCCTCCCGATGCGGCCGATGGCGTCGAGCTTCCGGTCCGACAGGTAGCCGTAGCGGTTCATCCACAAACGCCCGCCCGCGGCCTCGAAGGCGGCCTGCGCCCGCCGCGCCACGTCCTCGACGGGCCCGTAGCCGTGGGCGAAGGCGTGGACCGGCACCCCCGATTCCGCCTGCGCCGCCCGGATTTTGCGCTTCTGCGCCTCGAGCCCGACCGGATGCGGCTCGTCGGGCTCGGGATAGCGCACCTGCGCGAGCGGCGCGCCATGCCCATCGGCGGTGTCGAAGAGGCGCGCGAGGGCGGGGCCCGGCTCGGGCAGGTCGGGATAGGCGGCCCGCAGCGCGTCGCCATAGGCGCGCAGCATCATCGGCCAGTGCATGGTGTAGAGCTTGACCCCGATCCCGGGCACGCCGAGGGCGCCGACGGCCCGGTAGTCGAAGCCCGACAGGAGCGACCAGGGCGGCGGAAAGGCCTGCGGAAACAGGGCGATGCGCCCGCCGGTCTCCTCCCGCAGGGTGTCGGCGCAGGCCGCGACGAAGCGGGTCACGATCGCCGCCTTGGCGCGCAGCCAGTCGAGGACGCCCGGTCGCGCCGCAAGCGCCCGCACGAGCGCGTAGCCGTCGCCCGGATCGGCGGCGAGCAGGGCCGGCAGCCCCTCCCGCCGGAGCCAGCCCACGTCCCGGCGCGCCCGCTCGGGATCGAAGCCGAGGTCGCGCATGGCGGAAAGCGCGTGGTCGGAGAAGTCGAAGAAAAGGCTTTCGAGGGAATAGGGCGGGTATTCGGGCCAGTCGATGCGGATCGCGTCGATGTCCGGATAGGCGCGGGCGAGGTCGCGCAGCAGCGCCTGCGTGTAGGCGAGGATATGCGGGCTCGCGAGGGAACCGTTGTTGTCGACCCGACCCGTGGGGCTCGCCCCGTCGGGCAGGCGCGGCCGGTCCTCCTCGCCCGGGCCGCCGAACTGGACCCGGTAGCCCGGCGGGATCGCCGCCTGGACCTGGAGATGGACGGTCAGGCCGCGCGCCTTCGCGGCCCCAAGCGCGCGGGCGACGGTCTCGCCCTCCTTCGCCGTGAGGTCGTCGGGCTCGGCGGGCCGGTAGCGCAGGCCCTCGTAGAGGGCGCGGTCCGGCGCGAAGCTCGGCGCCGTGCGCACCCACAATTCGCGCCGGCCCCAGAGCGGGCGGTCGAGCAGGCGCACCTTGCCGGGGCCGCCGTCGATCGGCGGCTCGCGGCTGCCGCGGCCCTCCGCCTCCGGCGCCATCACATAGGGCGAGGTGGCGATCGCCGTCGCGCCCGCGCGGGCGAGGTTGTCGAGCACGCCCTCCACGCCCTCGTTCTGGAAGAACTCGGGCAGCACCGTGATGCCGATCTCGCGCATGGGACCTCCGCGCGCGGGAGTAGCGCATGGGCGCGGTTTGACAAGCACGGCTCGGCTGTTTCTGCTCGCGCCGTTCACCCGGACCGAGGCGGATGGAACGGCCGAACCTCCTGTTCATCATGTCGGATCAGCACGCCCAGCGCGTCGCCGGCTGCTACGGCGACCCGCACGGGGCGACGCCGAACCTCGACCGGCTCGCCGCAAGGGGCGTGACCTTCGACAACGCCTATTGTCCTTCGCCGATCTGCCTGCCGTCGCGCATGTCGGCGCTGACCGGGCGGCATCCGCACCGCCAGAGCTGCTGGACCAACACGGACTATCTCGCCTCCGACATCCCCACCATGGCGCATGCGCTCGGCGCCGCCGGCTACGCGCCCACCCTCGTCGGGCGCATGCACGCCCTCGGGCCCGACCAGCTGCACGGCTACGTGCGGCGGACCGTCGGCGACCACAGCCCCAACTGGATCGGCATCCCCCGCCACGACCTCGGGCCGCTCGCCAAGGCCAACGACCCGTACCGGGCGAGCATCGAGCGCGCGGGTCCCGGCCTCAGCGCGTACGAGGTCAAGGACCGCGACGTCGCCGCGGCCGCGATCGCGGCGCTGGAGGACTTCGCGCGCAGGCCCGACCGGCCCTTCGCCCTCTCCGTCGGCTTCATGCTGCCCCACCCGCCCTACGTCGCCCGGGCGGAGGATTTTTCGCGCTTTTCGGGCCGCGTTCCGGATCCGGCGATCCCGCCGGGGGACCCCGAGCACCCCTGGATCGCCTGGTGGCGCGAGAACCGGGGCATCGCCGACATCTCCATGGATGAGGCGCGCCGCGCCCGCACCGCCTACTACGCGCTCACCTGGCGCATGGACGCGATGGTCGGCGCGATCCTCGGCGCGCTCGAGAGCCTCGGGCTCTCCCAGAATACCCTCGTGGTCTACACCTCCGATCACGGCGACCACGTGGGCGAGCGCGGCCTGTGGTGGAAGCACACCTTCTTCGACGAGAGCGCCAAGGTGCCGCTGATCCTCGCCTGGCCCGGGCGGTTGCCGGAAGGCGAGCGCCGGGGGGCGGTCGTCAACCTCGTCGACCTCGCGCCGACGGTGCTCGACGCGCTCGGCGCGCCGGCGCTCCCCAACGCCGACGGGCGCAGCTTCCTCGCCGTGGCGCGGGACGAGGCCGCGCCCTGGCTCGACGAGACCTTTTGCGAGTACTGCACCGACGACACCCCCGACTGGACCGGCGGCATGGCGGTGCGCCAGCGCATGGTCCGGACAGGGCGTTGGAAGCTCGCCTACTATCACGGCTATCCGCCGCAGCTGTTCGACCTCGCCGACGACCCGCAGGAGAGGCGCGACCTCGCCGCCGATCCGCGCCACGCCGGAATCCGCGACGCCCTTCTCGCCCGGGTGCTGGCCGGCTGGGACCCGCTCGACGTCTCCCGCCGGATGGAGGCCCGAATCCGCGACAAGGCCCTGATCGGCGCCTGGGGCCGCGCCGTCGATCCCCGGAGCGAGTACCTCTGGGAGATGCGGCCCGAGCACAACCGGCTCGACGAGGCATAGGCGCCGGGGATTTGCGCGGAAAGCATGCTTCGTGCATCGAGGCGCACCCCGGACGCGGCTCTCCGGGTGCGGAGATTTCATGACCCTCGAACGGGACGAAGCGGCGAAGCCCGGCTGCTGCGGGGCCCTCGGTTCCGCAGGCGTGCGCGGCGAGGCTCGGCCGCGGCCGGAGCGCGTCGCCCGCGAGCTGCCGGAACGGTTCGTCCGCCTGAAGGGCGGCGCCTTCAGGATGGGGTCGGACGACGGCCTCCTGCCCCTCGACGGGGAGGGCCCGTCGCGGGTGGTCCGCGTAAATCCCTTCGCGATCGATCCGTTCGCCGTCACGAACGCCTGGTTTGCGGACTTCGTCGACGCGACCGGCCACGTGACGGAGGCCGAGCGGTTCGGCTGGTCCTACGTCTTCTTCTCGGCGGTCGCCGCGGACCTGCCCGACGAGGGTCGGGTCCCGGAGGCGCCGTGGTGGCGCAAGGTGTCCGGCGCCTCGTGGCGCCGTCCGGAAGGCCCCGGCAGCGCGATCGGCGACCGGCTCGACCATCCGGTCGTGCACGTCTCCTGGCATGATGCGCAGGCTTTCGCCGCCTGGGCCGGCTGCCGCCTCCCGTCGGAGGCGGAGTGGGAATACGCCGCCCGCGGCGGCCTCGAGGGGCGGCGCTTCCCGTGGGGCGACGCCGAGCCGGCGGAGGACGGCGCCGCCCGGTGCAACATCTGGCAGGGATCCTTCCCGGACCGCAACACCGGGGCGGACGGCTACCTGGCCACCGCGCCCGTCGACGCCTATGCGCCGAACGGCTACGGCCTGCACAACATGGTCGGCAACACCTGGGAATGGTGCGCCGACCGCTTCCGCGTCCGCTCCCTGAAGCGGGCGGTGCGGGAGCGCAACGCCCGCGAGCTCCAGGAGAACCGGCGGGTGGTCAAGGGCGGCTCCTATCTCTGCCACCGCTCCTATTGCTACCGCTACCGGGTGGCGGCCCGCAGTTCGAACACCCCCGACACTTCGACCGGCCATGTCGGCTTCAGGGTCGTCGCGGACTGAGGCCCCGCGGCAGCCGGCGGCTACGCGATCAGCGCCGCGGCGCCGTCCGGCGGCGGGGCTTCTAGGACGACGCGGCCGTCCGCGAGCCGCGCGCGGCCTTCGCAGACGAGGCGGAGCGCGCGGGGATAGACGACGTGCTCCTGGGCGAGGACGCGGGCGGCCAGCGTCGCCTCGTCGTCGCCCGGCAGGACCGGCACCGCCGCCTGGGCGACGATCGGGCCCGAATCGAGCTCGAGCGTCACGAAATGGACCGTGCAGCCGTGGATGCGCACCCCGGCCGCGAGGGCCCGCCGGTGGGTGTCGGTGCCCTTGAAGGCCGGCAGCAGCGAGGGATGGACGTTGAGCATGCGTCCTTCCCAGCGGCCGATGAACCAGTCCGTGAGCACGCGCATGAAGCCCGCGAGGCAGAGAAGCTCGATCCGGTGTGCGGCGAGCGCCCGGTCGAGAGCCTCCTCGAAGGCGGGGCGGTCCGGAAAGGCCTTGTGGTCGACGATCGCCGTGGCGATGCCGGCCTCCGCCGCCCGCACGAGGCCGGCGGCGTCCGGCCGGTTCGAGGCGACGAGGGCGATCTCGGCGGGGAAATCGGGGGCGCGGGCGGCCGCGATCAGCGCGGCCATGTTGGAGCCGCGCCCGGAGATCAGGACGGCGACCCGGCGCTTCACAGGCGCAACGCGCCGGACGTGTGCACGCCCGCTCCGGCCACCACCTCGCCGATGCGCACGGGCGCCTCGCCGGCCGCGCGCAGGTCCGCGACGACCCGGTCCGGCTCCGCCGTGACGACGATCATGCCGATGCCGCAGTTGAAGGTGCGCAGCATCTCGGCTTCCGCCACGCCCCCCGCCCGCGCGAGCCAGCCGAAGACCGGCGGCACGGGGATGGCGTCGAGGTCGAGGCGGATCCCGAGCCCCTCCGGCAGGACGCGCGGGATGTTGTCGGGAAACCCGCCGCCGGTGATGTGGGCGAGCGCCTTCAGGCCGGGCAGGGCCGAAAGCAGCGGCCTCACGTAGATGCGGGTCGGTTCGAGCAGGGCCTCCCCGAGCCGCCTCCCGGAAGCGAAGGGCGCCGGCGCGTCCCAGGACAGGCCGGCCTCGGCCGCGATCCGCCGCACCAGCGAAAAGCCGTTGGAATGGACCCCGGACGACGGCAGGCCGAGAACGGCGTCGCCCTCCGCGACCCCGCGCGGCAGCAGCGTGCCCCGCTCCGCCGCCCCGACCGCGAAACCGGCGAGGTCGTAGTCGCCGGCGGCGTAGAGCCCCGGCATCTCCGCGGTCTCGCCGCCGATGAGCGCGCAGCCCGCCTGCCGGCAGCCTTCGGCGATGCCCCGCACCACCGCCACGCCGACCTCCGGCGCGAGCTTGCCCGTCGCGAAATAGTCGAGGAAGAACAGGGGTTCGGCGCCCTGCACGACGAGGTCGTTGACGCACATCGCCACGAGATCGATGCCGATGGTCTCGTGCAGCCCGGTCTCGATGGCGATCTTGACCTTGGTGCCGACCCCGTCGTTGGCGGCGACCAGGATCGGGTCCCGGAAACCCGCCGCCTTGAGGTCGAACAGGCCGCCGAAGCCGCCGATCTCCGCGTCGGCACCCGGCCGCCGCGTCGCCCGCACGAGCGGGCGGATCGCCTCGACCATGGCGTTGCCGGCGTCGATGTCGACGCCGGCCGCGGCGTAGGAGAGGCTCTTGGGCTCGCTCATGCGGGGGGACTAAGCCGCCCCGCGCCGCGGCGCAAGGCGGTCAGGCCGGCGCGGCGAAGGCGAGCGGCGAGGTCATCGCGCAGACGACGCCGGTCGGCAGGTAGTCGAGGCGGACCTCGCCGCCGAGCTCGTCGGCGAGATGGCGCTCGATCATGCGCGAGCCGAACCCCCGCCGGGCGGGCGGCGTCACCGGCGGCCCGTCGTGCTCGCTCCAGGCAATGCGCAGCTCGCGGGGCTGGTCGTCGGGAGCGAGCGACCAGGCGACCCGGACGCGGCCTCCCTCCCCGCGCAGGGCGCCGTACTTCACAGCGTTCGTCGCGAGCTCGTGCAGGGCCATGGAGAGGGCGAGCGCCTGCTTCGGCGAGAGCCGGGCCTCCGGGCCCGACAGGGCGATGCGCTCGCCCTGGCCGAAGGGCTCGAGGGCGCCGGCGACGATCTCCCGCAGCTGCGCCGTCTGCCAATTCTCGGCGGTGAGCACGTCGTGGGCCCGGGACAGGGCCGACAGGCGGGCGTCGAAGAGCTCCCGCGCCTCCGCGCTGCGCTCGGTGTTGCGGAAGGTCTGCAGGGCGAGGGACTGCACCGTCGCGAGGGTGTTCTTCACCCGGTGGTTCAGCTCGTGGATCAGGAGGGTGCGCTGCTCCTCGGCGCGCCGGCGCTCGATGCCGAAGCCGAGCTGGCGGGCGATGGTCAGCGACAGCTCCGTCTCGCCGTCGGTCCAGGGGCGCGGGGCGGCGTCGTAGGCCATGAACTTGCCGATCAGCGCCCCGTTGGCCACGAGGGGGATGAAGGCGAGGGCGCGGATCCCTTCCGTGCGCACCACCGCCTTCAGGGTTTCGGGGACCTCCGCCTCGTCGATGTCGGGCATCAGGATCGGCTGCGGGTCGGGCTCGCCCGGCAGCCAGGGCGAATGACCCTCGACCGCGGTCCGGTAGGCCTGGGACAGGCCGCGCGAGGCGACGAAGCGCATCACGCCGGAATCGTCGAAGAGGAGGATCGAGGCCCGCTCGCAGCGCACGCCGGCGGCGATGGCATCGAGCGCCGCCTCGTAGACCTCGGCGAGGGACTCGGCCCGGTACAGCCGGTCCGTGAAGAGGAACAGCGCCGCCTGTTCCTCCATGCGCCGGCTCACCGCGGTTTCGGCCCGCTTGAGCTCGGTGATGTCGACGAGCACGTTGACCGCCCCGGCAAAGACCCCGCTTTCGTCGAAGAGCGGCGTCGGGTGCGGCATGAGCGGCGCCCGGGTGCCGTCCGGCCGCTCGGCGACGACCTCGACGCCGCGGATCGGGCGCTTCTGACGCAGGGCCACCGCCATCGGGCATTCGTCGAGGGGGAGGGGGCTGCCGTCCGGGTTGTACAGGCGCCAGGCGACGCACCAGCGGTCGCGGCCGATCTCGGGGCGGCGGCCGGCGAGTTCGATCGCGGCGTGGTTGCAGTAGGTGACCCGGCCTTCCGTGTCGGTCGTGTAGAGCGCGGTCGGAAGGGCGTCGAGGACCTGCGCCGCGTCGACGTCGCCCCGGGCGGCGGAAAGGAGCGCCCGGTGCGGCACGGCCCCGTCCGACAGGCCGATCCAGGCCCGCTCCGCGCTCGTCTCCTCACCGCTCCTCGCCTGACCGCGGGAGGAAACGACCGCTTCGTTCATGCTACGCCCTCGCACACCCCGGAGGCGGGATAACAAAGGATAATGCCGCAAACGAAAGCTCGTTCCAGCCCCCCGGCGGGTGCGACCTACTGCGCCACCTCGAACACGCCCTCCGCCGGCTGCCCGACCTTCGCCCCTTCCGCGACGGCGGTGCAGTTGTACGGGTAGCGGCCGGGCTGCGGGGTGACGAGGCGGATCTCGGAGACGACGCCGCCGGCGGTGGTCACGCTGCCCTCGTCGCGCACCTTGGCGAAGGTGAGGTCCTCGACCTTGGCGCCTCTGAAGAATTCCGGCGCCGCGAAGATCGCCGGGGTGGTGGATCGATTGACGATCTGCAGGCGGATCAGGGTCTGCGGCGGCAGGCGGGCGACCGGCGGGCGGCAGGTGGCGCCCTGGGCGCCCGCTTCGATCAGCACCTGCAC
>DATLFZ010000388.1:0-5501 GCA_035540795.1 Beijerinckiaceae bacterium
CTCGTGGTCCCGCCGACCGTCCCCGCCCTCGCGGACGCCTTCCGCCGCCTCGACCCGGCGCTCGGCGCCGCCGCCTATGCCCGCTACTGGGCCGACCCGCCGACGCCGGCGGCGCACGCCAAAAAGCTCGTGCCCGTCTACGAGGCCGCCCTCGCCCGTGCGCCGGCGCACTTCCGGTCGCCCTGATTCCTTCCCAATCTGCGCGCACTCACCCGATTCGGGCCCGCCCCGACAGGAGCCTTTCATGCGCCTCGCGATCCTCGTCCTCGCGCTCGCCCTCGCCACGGGCGCCTCGGCCCAGACGCGCGCCCTGCCGGAGAGCCGGGCCGAGGTCCAGCTGTCCTTCTCCGGCGTGGTGAAGCAGTCGGCGCCGGCGGTCGTCAACGTCTACGGGGCGCGCAACGACCGGCGCGGCCGCCAGGCCATGGACGAGTTCTTCCGCCGCTATTTCGGCGATCCCGGCATGCCGCAGGAGCGCCTGCAGCGCTCGCTCGGCTCGGGCGTCATCGTCGATTCGGGCGGGCTCGTCGTCACCAACAACCACGTCATCGAGGGCATGACCGAGGTCAAGGTCGCCTTCGCCGACCGGCGCGAGTTCGAGGCCGAGATCGTCCTGCGCGACCCGCGCACCGACCTCGCCGTCCTGCGCATCAAGAACCCGCCGAAGGTGCAGCCCCTCGCCTTCGGCGATTCCGACGCCCTCGAGGTCGGCGACCTCGTCCTCGCCATCGGCAACCCCTTCGGCGTTGGACAGACGGTGACCCACGGCATCGTCTCGGCGCTCGCCCGCACGCAGGTCGGCGTGTCCGACTACCAGTTCTTCATCCAGACCGACGCCGCCATCAACCCGGGCAATTCCGGCGGGGCGCTCGTCGACATGAAGGGACGCCTCGTCGGCATCAACACGGCGATCTTCTCGCAGTCCGGCGGCAGCCACGGCATCGGCTTCGCCATTCCGTCGAGCATGGTGCGCACGGTCGTCGCGTCGGCCCTCGACGGCAGCCGCACGGTGCGCCGGCCCTGGCTCGGCGCGCGCCTGCAGAACGTCGGCCCCGACATCGCCGAGAGCATGGGGCTCGAGCGCCCGACCGGCGTCCTCGTGGCGCAGGTCTCCGAGAAGAGCCCGGCCGACGAGGCGGGCCTCAAGCGCGGCGACCTCATCCTGTCGGTCGACGGGCGCGAGGTCGACAGCCCCGACGCCTTCGGCTACCGCTTCTCGCTCAAAGGGGTGTCGGGCCAGACGAGCCTCACGGTCCTGCGCGGGGGCATGCGCAACACGGTGCCGGTGCGCCTCGCCTCGCCGCCCGAGACCCGCCCGCGCGATCCGGTCCGCATCCGCACCCGCTCGCCGCTCTCCGGCGCCACCATCGTCAACATGTCGCCGGCGGTGGCCGACGAGCTTCAGGTCGAGATCTCGGGGGAGGGGGTCGCGGTGACCGAGCTCGAGCCCGGCGGCATCGCCGCCCGGGTCGGCTTCCAGAAGGGCGACGTCATCCTCGCCGTCAACGGCGAGAAGGTGAACGCCACCCGCGACCTCGAACGCCTCGCCCGCACCGGCCTGCCCGTGTGGGAGATCACCATCAACCGGGGCGGGCAAATCCTGACGACGGTGTTGGGGGGGTGAGGGCGCGCGGCGCCGCGCGTCGCACCTCCCCCCGGGACAACGCACCGGCTCCCGGCTGCCTCGGCCATCCGACCTGAGCGGCCCTCCATGGGAGGGCCGGCGGAAGGCGAACGCCGCCGCTCCCTCCGCACCCGGCCGTCCCGGTCCGGCGCGGCGGTCACGGGCCGCAGACGAGCTGTCCGTCGAGGTTGGTCAGGGACTGCCTCGGGCAGCGGGAATAGTTGGCGCGGGCCCAGGTCCATTGCCCGTTGCGGCGCTGGCACAGGCAGGTGATCGTCCCGCCGCCGCCGGAGCAGCGCTGGCACGTCCAGGCGAAGCTGCCGCTCTGGGCGGCGGCGGGTTCCAAGCTCGCGAGCAGGGCGAGCGCGGCGAAGGTGGCGATAGCGGCGAGACGGGCGATCATGGGCGGCTTCCCGGCGGCTTGCCCCGCGCGGCCCTCCGATCGGCCGGCCAATCGGGGCGAAATCCCTCCGGCCGGCTCGGGACCGCGGAATGGCAAAGCAAGAATGGAAATCGTCGACCCCTGAAAGCCGGGTCGACCGGAAGTCCATCGATGATATCCGGATTGCTCCCGTTAGGGAAGTGAGCTGTTTCGACTCGCGCCTAGCGTGAATGCAGCGGTCGTTCGTCCCTGTCGTTGCAGTCCCACGACTCCCGTTCCGCGCTTTGACAAGATGTGCGAAGAGCGTATCGTGAGCACACTGCTCCGCTCGACTTGGCTTTCAGGAGTCGGGCTCCCGTTTCCAAGTAAAACGCGGCCGGTGCGTCGCCGGACCCGGACGGCGGTCTTGTGCGCCTGTCCGGTCGGTGGAAGGTGGTGGCGGACGGCGCGCGTCGAGGAGGAGCCGATGCGTTCCCCCATGCGCTACGCCGCGCTGACCGCGGCGATCCTGCTGCCGATCGGCGACGCCGCGGCGCAGGCGGACTGCGCCGCCTTGTATCAGGCCGCGGCGAATGCCGCGTCGGCGGCCCGGATCTATGGCGAAGCGGCCGACCAGGCCGTGGCATACGCGCACCGCGTTCGCGACCCCCACGCCAGTGCGGAGGCGCGCCGGAGCCATGCCCGTGCCGAAAGCGAGGCCCGAAAGGCGCAAGCCGCCCAGGCCCGGTTCGAAAGCGCATGCGGCGTCCGTTCCGCTCCGCAGCGCGCCCAGCGGCCGCGGACTGAAACCGAATTGGACGTCGACACGGCCTCGGCGTTCGTGCCTGCACCCCGCGATCCCGAGGGCGAGGTCGCGGCCGCCGCCATCGGGACCCTCCTCCTCGGAACTGCCATCGGCGCGGCCGGCGTCGGAGCCGGTCGGAGGCGCGGTCCTCTTCCCGTCCACCGGCGCCCGCCGGGAATGGGCGGCGGCATGGGACAGCACCCGGCCCGGTAGCCGGTCCGCAGAAGGGCGGGGATCCGCCGGCTCCTCGGCGTGCGCGCCGACGCGAAAAGGGGAGCGGGCGGGCCCGCTCCCCTCCGCGTTTGCGACCTCGTCGCGGTTACTGGGGCGTGGCGGGGGTCTCGCCGGCGCCCATCCCCGGACCGCCGATCGCCCCGGTCTCGCCGATGGCGCCGGTCGCCTGGATGTCCTCGACGAAGATGTCCCGGCCGGCCATCGCGAACACGCTCTTGTCGTCGAGCTTGCCGCGCACGAGGTGGGCGTCGTCGACGAAGCGCACGTTCTGGAACCCGCCCTCGCTCAGCTTGGCCCGCAGGTCGTCGCGGTCGAACTCCACGGCCTCGCCGAAGCCGTCGCGGCCGACCAGCATCAGCACGCCGTGGCCGTCGGAGGTTTGCGCCCGCACGAACCGGCCGCGCATGGCGTCCCGGTCCTCGATCCCGGCCTCTTCGAGCTTGGTGCTCACCCGGTCGATGTGGATGTCGGCGTCGGGCTGGACCTGCTCGCCGCCGGCGCCCAAAAAGGCCCGGTCGGTCGCGAGAACGAGGACGTGCTTGTCCTCGTCGATCCGCGCCCGCACCACGTGGGCGTTGTCGATGGCGTGCACGTTCATGAAGCCGGCGCCCTCGAACTTCTCGCGCACCTCGTCGGCGGAAAGCTCGATCGAGCCGTCGCGCATGTCCTCGGGCCCGATCAGCATGAACACGCTGTGGCCCTCGGAGGTGCGGGCGCGGACGATCTTGGCGTCGACCTCGCTGCGCTCCTCGAAGCCGGCGCGCTCGAGCTTGTCCTTGATCCGGTCGAGCTCGAGGGGACGGACCTCGGCGGTCGGCCCCATCTGGGCCGGCGCGGCCTGGGCCGTCTGGCCCGGCTGCATGTGCTGCATGGCGGCGGCGCGGTCGGCGGTGTCGGCGGCGAAAGCCGGCGTGCCCAGCGCCAAGGCCAAAGCGGCCACGGAAACGAGTGTCTTCATGGTTCTTCTCCCTTGCTCCCGAGAATAGGATGGTGATCGCCCCTCGCGGGGATCGTCGGAACCAATGAATCGGCCGCGAAAAGGTGGCGGCGTTCTCGCGGAATCGCGGTTCTTCTTCGGAGATCTGCAGCGGCCGGCGCAGGATGCCTTGTCGAGGCGGCCCGCCTCGGGCCCGATTGACCCGGGGCGGGGAACCTGCTCACGCTGCCCCCATGCCGGACCTCTTCTCCGCCGCCGGGCTCGACAAGGACGCGCCGCGCCCGCTCGCCGACCGGCTGCGGCCGACCCGGCTCGACGAGGTGGTGGGGCAGGACCACCTGGTCGGCCCCGACGGGGCCCTGACCCGGCTCCTGCGCTCCGGGTCCCTCGGCTCGCTCGTCTTCTGGGGCCCGCCCGGCACCGGCAAGACCACGGTGGCGCGGCTCTTGGCCGGCGCCACCGACCTCCATTTCGAGCAGATCTCGGCGATCTTCTCCGGCGTCGCCGACCTCAAGAAGGTGTTCGAGGCCGCCCGCGCCCGGCGCGGCATCGGCAAGGGCACGCTCCTCTTCGTCGACGAGATCCACCGCTTCAACCGGGCCCAGCTCGACGCCTTCCTGCCGGTGATGGAGGACGGCACCATCACGCTCGTCGGCGCGACGACCGAAAATCCCTCCTTCGAGCTCAACGCGGCGCTCCTGTCCCGGGCCAGGGTCCTGATCTTCCGGTCGCTCGACGCGGAGGCGGTCGAGAAGCTCCTCGCGCGGGCGGAGGAGGCGACCGGGCGGGCGCTGCCCCTCGACGCGGACGCGCGGGCCTCCCTCGTGCGCATGGCCGACGGGGACGGGCGGGCGGCGCTGACCCTCGCCGAGGAGCTCTGGCGCGCCGCCGGGCCGGACGAGGTCTTCGACGCCGCCCGGCTGCAGGACATCGTCCAGCGCCGGGCGCCGATCTACGACAAGGGCCAGGAGGGCCACTACAACCTGATCTCGGCCCTGCACAAGACGATCCGCGGCTCCGATCCGGACGCGGCGCTCTACTACCTCGCGCGCATGCTCGACGCCGGCGAGGACCCGCTCTACATCGCCCGCCGGCTGGTGCGGGCCGCGGTCGAGGACATCGGCCTCGCCGACCCGCAGGCGCTCGTCGTCGCCAACGCCGCCAAGGACGCCTTCGACTTCCTCGGCTCGCCGGAGGGCGAACTCGCCCTGGCGCAGGCGGCGCTCTACCTCGCCACCGCGCCGAAATCGAACGCCGCCTACAAGGCCTGGGGCGCCGCCCGGAGGGCCGCCAAGGAGGGCGGCTCGCTCATGCCGCCCCGCACCATCCTCAACGCGCCGACGAAGCTGATGAAGGAGATCGGCTACGGCGAGGGATACGCCTACGACCATGACGCGCCGGACGCCTTCTCGGGTCAGGATTACTGGCCCGAGAAGCTCGGTCGCCAGCGCTTCTACACGCCGACCGAAAGAGGCTTCGAGCGCGAGGTGCGGAAGCGCCTCGACTGGTGGGAGAAGCTGCGCCGGGAGCGGGGCGGGGG
>DATLFZ010000389.1:0-6963 GCA_035540795.1 Beijerinckiaceae bacterium
CGCTACGCGCAAACCTATCCGCGCCAGCGCCCGGTCGACGGGGCCCGCATCCCGACGCTCGCGCAGGTCTTCGACCTCGTCCGCGACACGCCCGTGCGCCTCAACGTCGAGCCGAAGTCGCGCCCGGGCGGCGACGAGCCGGTCCATGTCAGGCGGCAGGTTCACGGTCCAGGGGATCACGGCGAGGCCGAGGGCCCTCGCCTCGGCGAGATCGACCGGTCCCAGGTCGCGGAAGTTGGGCGACCAGACCGGGCACAGTTCGCGCACGAGCCGGGGCGTCGAGCCCCCGTGGGCGGCGAGGTCGTGGCCGGCGAGCCAGGGGGAGGGCTCGGGCCAGCCCCGGCCGAGGTTGTTCGGGCTCGCCTCGCTCGTGAGGCAGACGCGGACGATCTCGGGCGCGCGCTCGCGCAGGATCACGAGGGTGCGCCAGTCGAAGGACTGGACCGTGATCCGCTCGGCCATGCCGCTGCCGCGGATCGCCGCGACGAGGGCGCGGGCGAACTCCTCGGGGGTCGCGGCGTCGTCGCCGCCCGGGCGCGACTTCGGCTCGACGTTGAGGCGCACGGGCGTGTCGCGGACGAGGTCGAAGACCTGCGCGAGCGTCGGGATGCGGGCCCCGTCGACCGGGCGCTGGCGCGGATAGGTTTGCGCGTAGCGGCTGCCCGGCCGGATGCGGCCGACATCGTAGATCCGCAGGGCCTCGAGGGTGAGGGAGCGGATCGGCGGCCCGGGGCCGCGGAGAAAGGTCCCGTCCGGCGCCCGGGTCAGGTCCGGGTTGAGCCGGGGATCGTGCGAGACCACGAGCACCCCGTCGGCGGTGAGCGCCAGGTCGAGCTCGAGGGTGGTGACGCCGACGGCGAGGGCCGTCCGGAAGCCGGGGAGCGTGTTCTCCGGCGCGAGGGCGCGGGCACCCCGGTGGCCCTGGAGATCGAAGGCGGCGGCGGGCCCGGCCGCGAGGAGGAAGAGGAGAGCGAGGAGGCGCATCGGGTCATCGCAGGCCGGAGAGGCCGTCCCAGACGAGCTTCCCCCCGACCAGGATCAGGAGGACATAGACGATGGTGTAGAATCGTTCCGCCGCGACCCGGCGCACGAGCCAGACCCCCGCCGCCGTCGAGGCGATGGCGACCGGAAAGAGCGCCGCCGAGGTGGCGAGGTTCTGGGGCGTGAACTGGCCGAGCGCCATGTAGGGCGGGACCTTGATCCAGTTGACCGCCGCGAACAGGACCGCGCCGGTGCCGATGAACACGTCCCGCGGCAGGCGCTGGGGCATGACGTAGATCTGGAACGGGGGCCCGCCCGCGTGGGCGATCATGCTGGTGAAGCCGACGAGGGTGCCCCAGAAGGTGCCGGCGAGGATGCCGGCCCCGGCCGGCGGCGGCGGCTCGGCCCGGCGCTCGACGACGAGGCGCCGGATGGCGAAGGCGATCGAGATCACGCCGACGACGAGCGCCACCGCCGCGTCGGACACCCGCGCCGCGAGGAGATAGGCGAGAAGGATGCCGAGGGCGGAGGCGGGCAGCAGGATCAGGAGGTTGCGCCGGCTGAAATCGCGCCGGAAGGCCCAGACGGTGACCACGTCCTGCACCATCAGGATCGGCAGCATGATCGCCGCCGCCTGGATCGGGGAGATGACCAGCGCCATCAGCGGCAGCGACAGAAGACCGATCCCGGCGAAGCCGCCCTTCGACAGCCCCATCAGCGTCACCGCCGGGATCGCGGCGGCGTAGAAGAGCGGGTCGAGGAGCATGCTACGGCTCGACCGGACCGAAGCTGCGCCCCCCGTAGAGGACGCGGACGACCTCGACCCATTTCGCGTCCGACCGGAAGACGATCAGCACCCGTCGCTCGAAGCCGAGCGTCCGAATGCCCCTGCCGAGGTCGGGACGGTGCCTTCCCTGCTCCGGGAAATCGACGAGGCTGTCACACCGGGCGCGGATTCGGCGGAGGTAGCCGGCAGCCACGATCGGATCCTGGTTGCTGTCGCGGATATGGGCGTAGATCGAGGCCAGATCCCTCTCGGCCGGCCGCGCGTAACGGAGCCTACGACCCACGCCTCATCGCCTTCAGATCCTCCCGGTACTGCCGCTCGAGTCGGTCGTAGACCTCCTCCGCGGGAGCGGGCGGGGTCGGGTCGGCAAGTCCCTCCTCGACCTTCCGCCGGACGTACTCGTCGTCGAAGTCGGGACCCTGCTCCTCGCGTTCGAGGGCGCGCAGGGCCTCCTGCATCAACTCGTCGGCGGAGGCGTAGACCCCCGATCGCAGCCGCGCCTCGAAGCTGTCCTGCATCTCGCCGAGATCGACGGTGACGGTCTTTCGCATCGCGCTCGCTCCTGTCCCCATGTAGCATCGCGGCCCGCGCGAACCCAGGGCCCGTCGGCGGAGCGCCCGGTCCTCACTTCACGAGCCGCAGGGCCTCGCGGAAGCGGGGATGGTCGCAGGTGCCGAGCCACTCGAACACCACCATCTCGGTGGTGACGAGGTCGGCCCCGTGCGCCTTGGCGCGGGCGAGGGCGGCGTCCCGGTTCGCCGGCAGGCGCGAGCCGACCGCGTCGGCGACGAGGGCGACGGAGCGGCCGCGGCCGAGCAGCCCGAGCACGGTCTGCAGGACGCAGACATGCGTCTCGCAGCCGGCGACCACGATCGTGTCGCGGCCGGGCGGCAGGGCCGCCTCGAACCCGGCCTCCCGGGTGGCGTCGAAATGGTTCTTGGGGAGCGTCCGGGAGGCGAGGGCGGCGATCTCCGGCAAGTTTCCGCCGAGGCCGGCGGGGTTCTGCTCGGTCGCCAGCACCGGCACGTCGAGGAGCCGGGCCGCTTCGCCCAGGCGCAGGGCGTTCGCGACGACGCCTTCGCTCCCGGCGATCGCCGGCATCAGCCGCTCTTGCAGGTCGACCAGCAGGAGGGTGCAGGCCGCCGCGGCGAGAGGCATCAGGCCTCCATCCCCTCGAGCTCCGCGATCAGGCCCTCGATCATGGACAGGCCGATCTGCCAGAAGGCCGGGTCGCGGGCGTCGAGGCCGAAGGGGGCGAGGAGCTCCGTGTGCAGCTTGGTGCCGCCGGCCGAGAGGAGGGCGAAGTAGCGCTCGACGAAACCCTCCTCGGCCTGCTGGTAGACCCCGTAGAGCGAGTTCACCAGGCAGTCGCCGAAGGCGTAGGCGTAGACGTAGAACGGCGAGTGCACGAAATGCGGCACGTAGGTCCAGAAGGTCTCGTAGCCGGGCCCGAGGCGGATCGCCGGGCCGAGGCTCTCGCCCTGCACCGACAGCCACAACTCGCAGATCTTCTCGGCGGTGAGCTCGCCCTGGCGGCGCTCGACATGGAGCTTGCGCTCGAAGGAGTAGAAGGCGATCTGGCGCACGACCGTGTTGATCATGTCCTCGACCTTGGCGGCCAGCATCGCCTTGCGCTGGCGCGGGTCGCCGATCGATTCGAGCAGCCGCCGGAAGGTCAGCATCTCGCCGAAGACGGAGGCGGTCTCGGCCAGCGTCAGCGGCGTCGGCGCCATCAGCGCCCCGTTCGGCGCCGCGAGCACCTGGTGGACGCCGTGGCCGAGCTCGTGGGCGAGCGTCATCACGTCCCGCGGCTTGCCCTGGTAGTTGAGCAGCACGTAGGGGTGGGCGGAGGGCACGGTCGGGTGGGCGAAGGCCCCCGGCGCCTTGCCGGGCCGCACCGGCGCGTCGATCCAGCGCTCGTCGAAGAAGCGCCGGGCGATGTCGGCCATGCGCGGCGAGAAGGCGTCGTAGGCGCCGAGCACCGTCTCCCGGGCCTCGCTCCACGGGATGGTGCGCTGCTCGACCTTCGGGAGAGGGGCGTTGCGGTCCCAGTGTTCGAGGCGCTCCTTGCCGAACCAGCGCGCCTTCAGCGCATAGTACCGGTGCGACAGGCGCGGATAGGCCTCCCGCACGGCGGAGACCAGCGCCTCGACGACCTCGCGCTCGACCCGGTTGGCGAGGTGGCGGGAATCGGCCACGTCCTCGAAGCCGCGCCAGCGGTCCGAGATCTCCTTGTCCTTGGCGAGGGTGTTGGTGATGAGGGTGAACACCCGCAGGTTGCCGCGAAACACCTGGGCGAGGGCCTCGGCCGCGTCCCGGCGCAGAGTCTCGTCCGCGTCCTGGAGCTTGTTGAGGGTCGGCTCCAGCGTCAGCTCCTCGCCGCGGACGTGGAAGCGCAGCGACGCGATGGTCTCGTCGAACAGGCGGTTCCAGGCGGCGCGCCCGGTCACCGACTTCTCGTGGAAGAGCTGCTCGATGCGGTCCTCGAGCTGAAAAGGCTTGTCCCGGCGGATGTCCTCGATCCAGGGGCGGTAGCGGGCGAGGGGCTCGGACCCCATCGCCGCCTCGAGCACCGCGTCCTCGATGCGGTTGAGCTCGAGGGTGAAGAACAGGAGCTCGCTCGAGGCCGCGGTGAGCCGCTCCTGCGTGTCGCCGTAGAACTTCGCCCGCTGCGGATCGGTGGTGTCGCCCGAATAGACGAGGCCGGCATAGGACATGACCCGGCCGAGCAGGTCCTCGATCGCCTCGTAGCGGGCGATCGCCTCGTGCAGCGTGGCGGCGGCGCCGTCGCCGCGGGCGAGCCCGTCGAGCCTGCCCCGGTAGGCCTCGGCGAAGGCCTTGCACTCCGCCTCCGCCCGCCGGAGATCCGTGGCGAAGGCCTCGCTGTCCATGCCCGGGTAGAGATGGGACAGGTCCCATTCGGGCAGCGCCCCCAATTCGGCGGTGCGGCGCACCGCGTGCGCGGCGGCGGTGGCGGAGCGCAGGCCGGCGGAGGCGAACGTGCTCATGGGTCTCGCTTCGATGGGGTCGAACGGGACATATCGTCCGGGCCGCGCCTTTGATCAACCCGGCTGCGACCGCCGCCGGATTAACAGCCGCTTTACCCTTGTCGCCCAGCATCGCGCCGAAACGGAACAGGGCGGCCCATGTCGAGCACCATCCTCGTCGTCGACGACGATCCGGTCCAGCGCCGGCTGCTGGAGGCGGCGGTGCGCCGCTTCGGCTACGAGGCGCTGCTCGCCGAGAGCGGCGAGGCGGCGCTCGCGCTCCTGCGCGGGCCGGAGGGCGAGCGGGTCGACGTGGTCGTGCTCGACCTCATGATGCCCGGCCTCGGCGGCCTCGACGTTCTCGGCCGCCTGCGGGAGGGCGGCATCGACACGCCCGTCATCGTCCAGACCGCCCACGGCTCCATCGAGACGGTGGTCCAGGCGATGCGCGCCGGCGCCGTCGACTTCGTCGTCAAGCCGGTCGGGGCCGAGCGGCTGCAGGTCTCCCTCAAGAACGCCATCCGGGTCGATTCGCTCGAGGGCGAGATCCGCCGCATGCGCCGGCGCGCCTCCGGCACCCTCACCTTCCGCGACCTCGCCACCCGCAGCCCGGACATGACCCGGGTCATCCGCCTCGCCGAGCGGGCGGCGAAGTCCAACATCCCGGTCCTGATCGAGGGCGAATCCGGCGTCGGCAAGGAGGTGCTCGCCCGCGCGATCCAGGGTTCCGGCGAGCGCAAGGGCAAGCCCTTCGTCACCGTGAATTGCGGCGCGATTCCCGAGAACCTCGTCGAGTCGATCCTGTTCGGCCACGAGAAGGGCGCCTTCACCGGCGCGACCGAGAAGCACGTCGGCAAGTTCGTGGAGGCGTCCGGCGGCACGCTCTTCCTCGACGAGATCGGCGAGCTGCCCCTCGACGCGCAGGTCAAGCTCTTGCGGGCGATCCAGGAGGGGGAGGTCGACCCGGTCGGCGGGCGCAAGTCGGTGCGGGTCGACATCCGCCTGATCTCGGCGACCAACAAGAGCCTGCTCGACCTCGTCAAGCAGGGCCGCTTCCGCGAGGACCTCTACTACCGGCTGAACGTCTTCCCGATGACGCTGCCGCCCTTGCGGGCGCGGCGGGAGGACATCGCCGACCTCGCCCGCTCCTTCCTCGCCCGCTTCGCGGCCGAGGAGGGCAAGCGCGTGCGCGCCCTCTCGGCCGAGGCGACGGCCCTGCTCACCCGCTACGACTGGCCCGGCAACGTGCGCCAGCTCGAGAACGCCCTGTTCCGGGCCGTCGTGCTCGCCGACGGGGACGAGCTCACCGTCGCCGAGTTCCCGCAGATCGCGGCGCAGGTGGAAGGGTTCGACGTGCGCATCCCCGCCGCGCCGACCTTCCCGGACGGGGCGCCCGAGCCCGTGCGCGAGATCGTCCGGATCGAGGTCCACGACCCGAACCGCCTCGGCCTCGTCGACGAGGCCGGCGAGATGCGCAGGCTCGAGGAGCTCGAGGCCGACATCATCCGCTTCGCCCTGCGTCACTACCGCGGGCACATGTCGGAGGTGTCGCGCCGGCTCGGCATCGGCCGCTCGACCCTCTACCGCAAGCTCAAGGATCTCGGGCTCGAGGCGGACGAGGCCGCCTGAGGCAACATTCCCGCGTTTCGCGCGTTCGGTGCTAAGCTTGCCCGTGCGGCGCCGCACGCCCGGCGGGCGGACGGCACGGCAGGGTGCGAGCGAGAGTTCGGGGGCGTGTGATGATGCGTTTCAAGGCCGTCCTGTTCGCCGCCGCGACCGCGGTGGCGATGCCCGCGGCGGCGACACCGGCCGATCCCTTCGACCTGCCGCTTCCCCCCGAAGCACCCGTCACCATCGGCGCGATGGACCGGCTGACCTCGGTGCTCGCCGCGAAGCTCGCCGGTCCCGCCGCTCTCCATCCCCGCCTGCCGAAGAAGGAGGTCGAGGCGCTCGCCGCCTTCTACGCGATCGGCGGCTTCCAGCCCCTGTGGATCGCGGACGGGGCCTGGACCGCCGGCGCCAAGGCCGTGATCGGCCGGCTGCTCGCCGCCCGCTCCGACGCCCTCGATCCCGACGAGTACGCGGTCCCCGCCCTGCCGCCCGGGGCGCGCGAGAACCCGGCCGCCCTGGCCGAGGCCGAGCTCGCCCTGTCGGCCGCCGCCGTCGTCTATGCCCGCGACGCCCGGGGCGGCAGGGCGGGGACCGCGT
>DATLFZ010000390.1:0-5665 GCA_035540795.1 Beijerinckiaceae bacterium
GTGGTCGAGGTTGTAGAGCCGCGAGATCAGCGCCCGTTCGAGGATCACGCCGGTGAAGCCGACGATGACCGGCGCGAGGATCAGCGCCCACCAGTAGCCGAGGCCGAGATAGTTGAGCAGCATCCAGGCGACGAACGCGCCCATCATGTACTGGGCGCCGTGGGTGAAGTTGATGATGTTGAGGAGGCCGAAGATGACCGCGAGGCCGAGGCTCAGGATCGCGTAGAACGAGCCGTTGATGAGCCCGAGCAGGAGCTGGGCGAACAGGAACTGGGGCGGTACGCCGAGGAGCTCGAACATCGCAGGGCCGGATCAGGAGGCGGCGCCGCCCCGAAGGGCGACGCCGCGGAGGGGTTGGGAGGCGCCGGGTCCGGCGCCCCGGCTCACTTCTTGACGTGCGGGCACTCGCCCTGGTCGAGGGGGCGGAAGGCCTGGTCGGCGGGCAGCGTGGCGACGAGCTTGTAGTAGTCCCAGCGGCCCTTGGAGTCCTTCGGCGCCTTGACCTCGAACAGGTACATGTCGTGCATCTTGCGCCCGTCCGGACGGATGGTGCCCTTGCCGAACACCGGATCCTCGGTCGGCATCTCCTTCATCTTGGCGAGGACCTGCGCCGGGTCCTTCGACTTCGTCGCCTCGACGGCCTTCAGGTAGTGCAGGACGGCCGAGTAGACGCCCGCCTGGATCATCGTCGGCATGTTGCCGTTGTGGGCCTTGGCGAAGCGCTGCGACCACTCGCGGGTGCGGTCGTTGAGGTCCCAGTAGAACGACTCGGTGAGCACCAGGCCCTGGGCCGTCTGCAGGCCGAGGGCGTGCACGTCGGTCACGAAGACGAGGAGCCCGGCGAGCTTCTGCCCGGCCTGGGTGATGCCGAACTCGCCGGCCTGCTTGATCGAGTTGATGGTGTCGCCGCCGGCGTTGGCGAGGCCGATCACCTTCGCCTTCGAGGCCTGGGCCTGGAGCAGGAAGGACGAGAAGTCCTGGCCCGGGAAGGGATGGCGCACCCGGCCGAGCACCTTGCCGCCGGCCTTCTCGACCACCGCCGCCGTGTCGCGCTCCAGCGCGTGGCCGAAGGCGTAGTCCGCGGTGATGAAGAACCAGGTGTCGCCGCCGGCCTTCACCATGGCGCCGCCGGTGCCCTGCGCCAGCGCGTAGGTGTCGTAGGTCCAGTGGATGGTGTTCGGCGAGCAGGCCTTGCCGGTGAGGTCGGAGGTCGCCGCGCCCGAGTTCAGGAAGACCTTGTTCTTCTCGCGGGTGATCTGGTTGATGGCCAGCGCCACCGACGAGGTCGGCACGTCGAGGATGACGTCGACGCCGTCCTGGTCGTACCACTGGCGGGCGATGTTCGAGCCCACGTCCGGCTTGTTCTGGTGGTCGGCCGAGACGATCTCGACGTTGATGCCCTTCTCCTTGGCCTTGAAGTCCTCCACGGCCAGGCGGGCGGCGACGACCGAGCCCTCGCCGGTGAGGTCGGCGTAGAGGCCGGAGCGGTCGTTGAGCACGCCGAACTTGACGTTCACCTGCGCCTGGGCGGCGCCGGCGAGCGCGGCGATCGCCGTCGCCAGCAATAGGGTCTTGAGTTTCATCGCTTCCTCCTGGTTGGCACGTCGCCCGGCCTTACACGCCGAGGTACTCGTGTAGCTTGTCGATGTTGCGGTCGAGCTCGGCGTTCGGGATCATGTCGATGACCCGCCCGTGCTCGACCACGTAGTGCCGGTCCGCCACGGTGGCGGCGAACCGGAAGTTCTGCTCCACCAGCACGATGGTGAAGCCCTCCTGCTTCAGGCGCCGGATGGTGCGCCCGATCTGCTGGACGATCACCGGCGCGAGCCCCTCCGTCGGTTCGTCGAGGAGGAGGAGCCGGGCGCCGGTGCGCAGGATGCGGGCGATCGACAGCATCTGCTGCTCGCCACCGGAGAGCTTCGTACCCTGGCTGTTCAGGCGCTCGCGGAGGTTCGGGAACAGCTCGAAGATCTGCTCGACCGGCAGGCCGCCCGGGCGCACCTGCGGCGGCAGGTACAGGTTCTCCTCCACCGACAGGCTCGCGAAGATGCCGCGCTCCTCCGGGACGTAGCCGATCCCGAGGCGGGCGATCGCCCGCGACGGCATGCGGATCGTCTCGAGGCCGTTGAAGGTGACGGACCCCGTGCGCTTGCCGATGATGCCGATGATCGACTTCAGCGTCGTCGTCTTGCCGGCGCCGTTGCGGCCGAGGAGGGTGACGACCTCGCCCTCGCGCACCTCGAGGTCCATGCCGTGCAGGACGTGCGATTCGCCGTACCAGGCCTCGAGGCCGCGCACCGCGAGGAGCGGCGCGGTCGCCGCCGCGGCATGGGGGGTCGCGAGCGCCGCCTCAGCCATGGCCCACTCCGATATAGGCTTCGACGACCCGCGGGTCCTTCGAGACGGTGGCGTAGTCGCCCTCGGCCAGCACCTTGCCGCGGGCGAGGACCGTGATCCATTGCGACAGGGAGGCGACGACCGACAGGTTGTGCTCGACCATCAGGATGGTGCGGTCCTTCGAGATCCGGCGGATCAGCTCGGACACACGGTCGACGTCCTCGTGGCCCATGCCGGCCATCGGCTCGTCCAAGAGCATCATCTCCGGGTCGAGGGCCAGGGTGGTGGCGATCTCGAGGGCGCGCTTGCGGCCGTAAGGCAGTTCGACCGCCGGCAGGCGGGCGAAATCGGCGATGCCGACCGCCTCGACGAGGCCGAGGGCCTCCCGGTCGAGCTCGCGCAGGACCTTCTCGGAGCGCCAGAAATCGAAGGAGTCGCCGCGCTTGCGCCGCTGCAGCGCCACCCGCACGTTCTCGAGCACGGTGAGGTGCGGAAAAACCGCCGAGATCTGGAACGAGCGCACCATGCCGAGCCGGGCGATGTCGGCGGGCTTGGTCGCGGTGATGTCGCGGCCCTTGTAGACGATGCTGCCGCGGGTCGGCGTGAGGAACTTCGTGAGCAGGTTGAAACAGGTGGTCTTGCCGGCCCCGTTCGGGCCGATCAGCGCGTGGATGGTGCCGCGCTTGACCTCCAGCGACACGTCGTCGACCGCCGTGAAGCCGCTGAACTCCTTCGTGAGTCCCTGCGTCTTCAGGATGATGTCGTCGGCCATCGACCCTCCCGATTGTCGTTCTTGGTTTTCTTTTTGCGTTGCAGCGATATGCAGCACGGCGCCTCCCCGGCTGTCAACCGCGGCGCTCAGCGCGCCAGGAACTCCGCGATCTTCGGTCCCAGGGGGGCCATGTGCAGGACCCCGTTGAGGTGCCCGTTCGGCCCGGTCACCGGCGCCGTCTCGACCGGCGTGCCGTTCGCGCGGATGGCGGCCGCCGTGCGCTCGATCCAGTCCGGCGGGAACACCGCGTCCGTCGGCGAATATATCAGGAGCGTCGGCGCCTTGATCTTCGCGGGATCGGCGTTCGCGAGCTGGTTCGCGCGGATCAGGTAGAGGAAGCTGTTGGCGTCGACGGTGCCCGCCCGGGCCGCCCCGGCCGCGTCGAGGGCCGCCTCGATGCGGTAGCGGTTCTGCAGGTCCTGGGCCGGGCTCTTGCCCTCGGCGGCGGGGGCGGGGCCGAAGGTCTTGTTGGCCCAGTCCGCCCCCTGCGCATGCAGGGTGACGATCTTCAGCGCCGCGGCGAGCCCGTCCTTCGGCGGATCGGCGGGATCGTAGGCGCCGCCCTTCCACTTGGGATCGAGCCGGATCGGCTGCGCCCACACGTCGAGCCAGGCGTTGAGGTAGGCGTCTCCGCCCGCCGCCGCGATCACCGGCACGATCCGGCCGACCATGTCCGGATAGGCGACCGCCCATTCGTAGGTCTGCAGCCCTCCGCCGGAGGCGCCCATCACCGCGTGCAGGCGGCGGATGCCGAGGCTCTCGACCAGCGCCTTCTGCACGTTGACGAAGTCCCGGAAGCTCACGACCGGGAAGCTCGTCCCGTAGGGCTTGCCGGTGTCCGGGTTCACGCTCGCCGGCCCGGTCGTCACCACCATCGGGTCGCGGGTGTTGATGTTGACGAGGTTGTCCGAGGACAGGACGAAGTACTTGTTGGTGTCGACCGCCTTGCCGGGCCCGACGATCGCGTCCCAGTAGCCCGGCGCCCTGTCGTCCGGCTTGTACTTCCCCGCCGCGTGGCTCGTGCCGGTGAAGAAGTGGATGATGAGGATGGCGTTGGAGCGATCGGCGTTGAGCGTGCCGTAGCTCTCCCAGCCGACCTTCACGTTCTTCAGCGTCGCGCCGCTCTCGGTCTTCAGCTCGGGGAGCTCGAAGGTCTTCTTCTCGACGATCAGCTCCTGCGCCTGCGCGCCGAACCCGGCGAGCGCGGCCGCCACCGCGAGTGCCCGAACGATGCGCATGGCGCCCTCCTCCCTCAGGGTAGATGCTGCCCCGATTTCGGCCGGACCGGAAGCCCGATTGTTGTGCTACCAAAGGCGGCCACCCGGAATCCGCCATGCCCGCCATCCGCTCCATCGAACCCGGCTTCTTCCGCATTCCCCTGCCCGAGGTCCTGTCCGACTCGACCCACGGGGAGATCCACGCCTTCGAGCTCGTCACCGTGCGCGTGCGCGACGCCGACGGGGCGGAGGGGGTCGGCTACACCTACACGGTCGGGCGCAACGGGGGAGCCGTCGACGCGGTGCTGCGGCGGGAAATCGTCGAGCTGATGACCGGCGAGGAGGCCGACCATATCGAGCGGCTGTGGCAGAAGGGCTGGTGGGCGCTCCATTACGGCGGCCGCGGCGGCCCGACCGTGCTCGCCCTGTCGGCCTTCGACATCGCCCTGTGGGACCTCAAGGCGAAGCGGGCCGGGCTGCCCCTGTGGAACTTCCTCGGCGGCTTCGACCCGAAGGTGCCGGCCTATGCGGGCGGGATCGACCTCGACCTGCCCCTCGACAAGCTCCTGCGCCAGACCGACGGCAACCTCGAAAAGGGGTTTCGCGCCATCAAGATGAAGGTCGGCCGGGCCCGGCTCTCCGAGGACGTCGAGCGGGTCAACGCGATGCGGGCCCATCTCGGCCCGGACTTCCCGCTCATGGCCGACGCCAACATGAAGTGGAGCGTCGACGAGGCGATCCGCGCGGCCCGCGCCCTGCAGCCGGCGCAGCTCGTCTGGCTCGAGGAGCCGACCATCCCCGACGACCCGGCCGGCCACGCCCGCATCGTCCGGGAGGGCGGCGTGCCAATCGCGGCGGGCGAGAACCTGCGGACGCTCTGGGAGTTCAAGCTCTACATCGCCGGCGGCGGGGTCACCTACCCGGAGCCGGACGTCACCAATTGCGGCGGCGTCACCCCCTTCATGAAGATCTGCCACCTCGCCGAGGCGCACAACCTGCCGGTCACCTCGCACGGGGCGCACGACGTCACCGTCCACCTCCTCGCCGCCTGCCCCAACCGCTCCTACCTCGAGGCGCACGGTTTCGGGCTCGATCGCTACATCGCCGAGCCCCTGCGGCTCGTGGACGGCAACGCGGTCGCGCCGGACCGGCCCGGCCACGGCATCGAATTCGACTGGGCGGGGTTGGCGAAGGTGCCCGGATGAGCGTGCTCTCGGCCTACGCCCCCGGGCTGTTCGCCGACAAGGTCGTCCTCGTCACCGGCGGCACGAGCGGCATCGGCCTCGGCGCCGCCCGCGCCTTCCGCGACCTCGGCGCCGCCGTCGTCGCCACCGGGGCC
>DATLFZ010000391.1:0-9914 GCA_035540795.1 Beijerinckiaceae bacterium
GTCATGGGGCGGCCGGCAGGCGGGGCGGGCCCGCGACGAGCAAGGCCAGGGTCACGGCGATGGAGGCGGCGAGGAAGGCCTCGATGGCCAGAATGAGGGTCTTGGCCCAGGCGGTCGGGATGCCGAGGAAGACGCCGAACGCGATGCCGGCGGTGCCGACGGCGAGAAACACGACGGGTCCCGCCGCCACCGCGACCCGCAGGCCCGCGGACGTGACCGGCGCCGGCTGCGTCAGCCCGGCCATGATGGCGAGGAGCCAGACGGCCGCCAGGATCGTTCCGCCCTGGAAGGCGCCGCCGGGCGCGCTGCTGCCGATCCAGACGAGGTAGATCCCGACGAGGAGCCCGATCGGCGGCAGGACCCGGCCGAAGGAGGCGAGCACGCCATCGGGGCGGACCCGCTGCGGCAGGCCGGGCGCGCGGCCCCAGAGCCGGTCGGGCGTGAGCGACCACACCGCGATCAGGGCGACCGCGAGCACCACCGTCTCAAGCAGCGTGTCGTAGGCCCGGTAGTTGAGGAGCACGGCGGTGACCGGGTTCGAGACCCCGGTCTCGGGGAGGTGGGCCATGGCGAGGGGGCGCAGCCCGGCGCTGTCGGGCAGGGTCAGCACCACGGCGGCCAGTCCGGCCGTCACGGCGACGCACAGGGCGAGCCGCAGGCCCTGGGCCAGCGCACCGCCGGGCGGGCGCTCGGCCGGGGTCGCGGCGGCGCCGAGGCGCGACACCGCCCCGATCAGCAGGACGCCGGTGAGACCGGCCCCGATCGCCGCCTCGGCGAGCGCCACGTCGACCGCGTCGAGGCGCACCCAGGCGACCGCCACCAGCACGCCGTAGACGATGAAGAACATCACGCTCGCGAACAGGTCGCGGACGGCGACGGCGCACAGGGCCGCCGCGACGACCACGAGGCAGAGGGCGACATCGAACGCGATCATGGCGGGCGCGGCAGCGCCACGCGGGCGACAAGCTGCGCCACCGTCGCCGCCGCGAGGACGGCGAGGAGCCAGACGAGGGCGAGCTTGAGGACGCCGAAGACGCTCCCCGTCTGCGGCGCGAGGCCGATCACGATCAGTCCGAGCCCGAGATTGTCCGCCTTGGTGAGGGCGTGCAGGCGCGTGTGCACGTCCGGAAAGCGCAGCAGGCCGACGGTCCCCGCGACGAAGAACCCGGCTCCCGCGATCGTCAGGACGGCGGTGAAGAGGTCGAGGATCATGGCGGCGCCTCCGGATCGCCCTCCGGACTCGCCGCCTTGACGAAGGCGACCGAGGCGAAGGCGGCGAGCAGCGCGAGCACCAGCGCCACGTCGAGGATGGCCCAGCGCTCCGAGGCGGCGGCGAGGAGGAGCAGGATGCCGACGCCGCAGGTGCCGACGAGCTGCGCCCCCATCATCCGATCGGCCCGCGTGGGGCCGCGCAGCACGCGCACCAGGCTGCCGGCCAGGGTCAGCAGCAGGACCAGTGCCAGGCCGACGAGGAGCTCAGCCACGGGGCTTCTCCGTCATCGGGCTGCCGAGGCAGGCGGCGATCCGCTCCTCCTCCTCCGCGAGCTGCGCCAGGATCGGCTGGTCGGAATCGAGGCAGTGGACGAGGAGGCGGTCGCCCTCGCTGCCCGCGGCCAGCGTCCCGGGCAGGAGGCTGATCTCGCTGCCGAGCGAGACCCGGGCCCCGCCCGGGGGCAGCCGCAGCGGATAGGCGAGCCAGGCCGGCCGCAGGGGCAGGTCCGGATGGAGCGCCCGTGCGGCGACGTCGACGCCGCCGAGGAGCGAGCGCCACAGGAATCCCGGCACGAGGGCGAGGAGGCCCATTAGGCGCACCGGGCCGCCGGGCGGCAGCAGGCGCAGGCTGACCGCCGCCGCCGCGGCGGCGGCGAGCCCGCCCGGGATCCAGCCGGACGGGTCGCCGCCCGTCAGGGCGAGCCAGGCGAGCGCGAACAGGCCGAACCGCTTCGCCGCATAGGGCATCGGGTCAGACGCGCCGGCTGCCCTGGACCATGTTGGCGATCCAGAGGACCACGACCGCGCCGATCACCGCGACGATGAGGCTCCACAGGTTGAAGCCGGTCACCCCGGCCCCGCCGACCGCACTGAACAGGAGCCCGCCGACGAAGGCGCCCACGACGCCGAGGATGAGGTTCATGACGAGGCCGCCGCCGGCCCCGTGATAGAGCTTGTTGGCGATCCAGCCCGCGATCAGGCCGAGGATGATCCACGCGATGATGCCCATGTTCTTCCCTCTGCTCGCGGCAAGCTTTGCCGCTCCGACGGGAGGGCAACGCGGAGGCGGCGCACGGGTTTCGCCGGGGCAGGCGGTGTGACCGCGCCTCAGCCTTCGAGCGGCTTCATCAGGGCGTAGAGCGCGCGCTTCGCCTCGAAGCCGATGCCGGGCACGTCCGGCATGGCGACCCGGCTGTCTTCGACCGGCACGTCGTCGGCGAAGCCGCCGAACGGGGCGAAGACGTCGGGGTAGCTCTCGTTGCCGCCGAGACCGAGACCGACCGCGATGTTGAGCGCGAACTGGTGGCCGCCGTGCGGCACGCAGCGCCGCGGCGACCAGCCGTGGGCGCGCAGCATGGACAGGGTCCGCAAGTACTCGACGAGCCCGTAGGAGAGGGCCGGGTCGAACTGCAGGATGTCCCGGTCGGGCCGCAGCCCGCCGTGGCGGACGAGGTTGCGGGCGTCCTGCATCGAAAAGAGGTTCTCGCCCGTGGCGAGGGTCGGGCCGTAGGTGGTGGCGAGCGCCGCGTGGGCGAGGCAGTCGAGCGGATCGAGGGGCTCCTCGTACCAGCGCAGGCCGAGCGGCGCGATGGCGTGGCCGAACCGGATCGCCTCTTCGAGGTCGAAGCGGCCGTTGACGTCGACGCACAGGCGCGAGCCGTCGCCGCCGAGCACGTCGAGCACCGCCTCGATGCGGCGCAGGTCCTCCTCGAGCGGGACGAGGCCGACCTTCATCTTCACGGTCGAGTAGCCCCGGTCGAGATAGGAGCGCATCTCGTCCTGGAGTTCGGACAGGCCCTTGCCCGGGTAGTAGTAGCCGCCCGCGGCGTAGACCCAGGCGGTGGGGTCGGCCTGCCCGCCGTTGTAGCGGTCGGCCAGCAGGCGCCAGAGGGGCACGCGGTGCGCCTTGGCGAGCGCGTCCCAGAGCGCCATGTCGATGACGCCGACGGCGACGGAGCGCTCCCCGTGCCCGCCCGGCTTCTCGTTGCGCATCAGGATCGCCCAGGCCTTCTCCGGGTCGATGAAGCCGTCCTCGCCCTGGTACTCCTCCGGCTTCGCCCCCATCAGGCGGGGGATGAAGCGCTCGCGCAGAAGGCCCTGCGGGGCGTAGCGGCCGTTGGAGTTGAAGCCGAAGCCGACCACCGGCCGGCCGTCGACGACCCGGTCGGTGACGAGCGCGAGCACGCTCGCGGTCATGGCCGAGAAGTCGATATAGGCGTTGGCGATGTCCGACTTGATCGGGGCGACGATCTCGCGGATGGCGACGATGCGCATGGGCGTTCTCGCTGAAGGGATTCTTGCCTTCCTAGCAGGCGCCGCCCGCCCGGCGAAGGGCGTCAGGCGGCGCCTTGGGTCGCGGCCAGCCGGGCCGCCCGGGCCCGCTGCCAGGCGGTGAGCCCGAGGGAGCCGATCATCAGCGCCAGAAGGAGGAGCGCGACCGGCCGCTCCAGGAAATAGAACGGGTGGCCGATGCTGAGCTGGTAGGAGCGCAGCGCCTGCGTCTCGAGCATGCGCCCGAGCAGCAGCCCGACCACCACCGCGGCGACGGGGTACTCGTAGCGCGAAAGCCCCCAGCCGATCACGGCGAAGACGAACAGCGTGATCGGCCCCGACGTGGTGCCGTCGATGGCGTAGGAGCCCATCGCGGCGACGAGCAGGACCGCCGGCACGAGCAGGCGCAGGGGCACGCGCACGATCGAGCTCGCCACGAAGATGAAGCCGAAGCCGACCAGAAGGAGCAGCACGGCCTGGGCGAAGTTGCTCAGGATGATCGCGTAGACCACGTGCTTGTTCTGGTCGATGAAGCTCGGGCCCCCGACGATGTTGTGCATGGCGAAGGCGGCAAGCAGGATCGCCGTGGCGCCGCCGCCGGGGATGCCGAGCGCCAGCATGGTCGCCATCGAGCCGCCCTCCGAGCTCGAATTGGCGGCCTCCGCCGCGACCACGCCCTTCGGGTTGCCCTGGCCGAAGCTGTCGGGCTCCGGGTCGGTGCGCTTGGTCTCGGCGTAGGAGAGGAGGTTCGAGATCGACGAGCCGACGCCGGGAATGGCGCCGATGATGGCGCCGATCACCGAGCCGCGCAGCAGCACGCCGGGATGCCGCAGGGTGAGGGCGCAGCCGGCGACGATGCGCCGGGCGCTGATCTTGCGGTCCTCCTCCGCCTCGACGAGGTAGCGGGCGTTGACGAGGTTGAGGAGCTGGCTCGCGGCGAGGAGCCCCATCATGGCCGGGATCACCGGGATGCCGTCGAGGAGCCACGGGATGCCCATGGTGCCGCGCATGTAGCCGGCCGTGTTCATGCCGACCGTGCCGAGGAGCACGCCGAAGGCCGCCGCCATCAGGCCGCGGACGAGATAACGGCTGCCCAGCGACCCGAGCAGCAGCATCCCCCAGACCGCGACCACCAGCATCTCGACCGGCCCGATGCGCAGCACCGCGTCGGCCATGGGCGAGATCAGCACGAACAGGATCGCGTAGCTGAACAGCACTCCCAGGCAGGAGGCGAAGAGGGCGAGGCCGAGCGCCTCGTTGTGGCGGCCCTGGCGGGCCATGGGGTAGCCGTCGAAGGTGGTGGCGACCGCCGACGAGGTGCCCGGGATGTTCATCAGCACCGCCGGCACCGAGCCGCCGAACCCGGCGCCCGTATAGACCGAGGTCAGGAAGATGATCGCCGGCAGGAAGTCCATGTAGAGGGTCGGCGGCAGCACGAGCGCCATCGCCATCGACACCGAGACCCCCGGCATCGCCCCGAAGAACAGGCCGATCAGGAGGCCGGGGACCACCCAGATCCAGGCCTGCCAGGAGGAGGTGAGGAGCGCGACCGCTCCGGCGAGGGCGGCGCCGTCGATCACGGCCGGCTCACAGGAAGCGCGTCGTCATCGGGTAGGGCACCATGGCCTTGAACCCGAGGATCACCGCGGCCGCGAAGGCGAGCGGCAGGAGGAGGAGCACCAGCGGGCGCCGCTCGCCGCAGATCCACAGCCCCACGAGGGCGAACGCCCAGCCGCCCAGATCGTAGCCGACCTCCTCGACCGTGAAGACGAAGACGCCGAAGGCGCCGGCGAGGGCCGCGATGCGCAGGAGCCCGGCCGGGGTCTCGCCGGGCGCCGGCTCGGCCTCCGGCGGCTCGGCCGGCCGCGGCCGCACGCATTGCGGCAGGACGAACAGGTAGAGCACCAGGACCAGGATGGCGGTCGGCTGGACCAGCAGCAGGTTCTGGATGTTGAGCGAGGCCGCCCGCGCGTCGAGGAGATAGGCGAGGCTGACCGCGGCGACGAAGGTCGCCACGGCGAGATGGCCCCAGTCGACGACGTAGACCCGGCCGCCGATGCGCATGGCGCCCTCGCGACGGGGCGGATCAGGACGCCTTGAGCAGAGCCACGTGCTTCTTCATGGCCTGAAAGGTGTCCATGTAGGCCTTCTGCGACGCCTCGGGGCCGTACCAGCGGGTGGCGAGCTGCTGGTTCTTCAGCGCCTCGACGGCCTTCGGGTCCTTCGACGCCTTCTCGACGGCGGCGAGCATGACCTTGTAGCGCTCGGGCTGCTGGTTCTTGAACGCGGTCTGGACCACCCAGCCGCGCTGCGAGCCCTCGACGAACTCGGCCTTGAAGCCGTGCTTCTGGCCGTATTCGGCGACCGTGGTGGTGTCCGGGAATTCCTCCCACTTCTCGTCCGAGAAGACGAGGAGCGGCCGGATCTTCTCCTTGATCGGCAGAAAGCCCTCGCCGCCGACGAGGCCCACATCCACGTGGCCGCCCGCCGTCGCGTTGCGGGCCGGGCCGCCGCCGTCATAGGTGACGATGCGCATGCGGCTGCGGTCGATGCCGGAGGCGTCCATCAGCAGCGCCAGATTGACGAGGTCGGCGGAGGCCGGCTGGACGCCGATGCTGAGGCTCGTCGGGTCCTTCTTCAGGCGCTCGATCACCTCCTCCATGCTGCCGATCTTCTTGTCGGCGGCCGTCGCGGCGAGCGTCAGGTCGCGCGAGGGCAGGTTGAGCATGGTGAAGTCCTCGGCCTGGTAGGGCGCGTTCTGGACCAGGATCGAGAGCGGGATGAACGGCGCCGCCGAGGTGCACATGATCGTGTAGCCGTCGGCCGGCTGCTGCAGGAAGAAGCGGTTGCCGAGGACGGTGCCGGCGCCGGGCCGGTTCTGCATGACGAGGGGCTGCCCGAGCGCCTCCTGCAGGAACGGGGCGAAGGCGCGGGCGAGCCGGTCGTTGTAGCCGCCGGTCGCGAAGGGGATGACCACGTTGACCGGCCGGTCGGGATAGCTCCCCTGGGCGCGGAGGACCGCGGGCGCGGCGACCGCGAGCCCCGCGCCGCCGGCCAGCGCCAGCCTGAAAGCGTCCCGCCGCGTGAAGGTCGATGCCATGGCGTGTCCTCCGGTTGCGCGCCCTTCTCGGGGCGCGTCTTGGTGTCGGAGCGAGGTTAGGCGACCCCCTCGTCGATCGTCAACAATCTTCAGTTTCCTGCGGCGGGGGTGTAAGGCTCCCCCATGAGCGGCAAGAAGCCAAGGGAAGCGCGCGCGGGCCGACCCGTGGGCCGTCACCGCCTTGAGGGGCCCGCCCCGTGACCGACGGCCCGGATCGAACCCCTGCACCCGCAGGCCTGCAAGGCGCGATGTCCTCGCCTGCGGCGCAACTCGCCCTCGCGGCCGCTCTCGGACTCGTCGGAGGGGCCGTCGCCTCCTGGCTGCGGGTTCCCCTCGCCTGGATGCTCGGCCCCCTGTTCCTCTGCGGCGCGGCCGCCATCGCCGGCGTGCCGCTGCGGCCGGTGCCGTGGGGCCGGGAGATCGGGCAGGCCGCCGTCGGCCTCGCCATCGGCCTGCGCTTCACCCCGCCGGTCCTCATCGCCACCGCGGCGCTGCTCCCCGCCATGGTCGTCGCGACGATCTATGTCGTCGCCGTGACCACGGCCGCCGCCTTCCTGATGCGACGCCTCGGCGGCGTCGACCACAAGACCGCGTTCTTCGCCACCGCCGCCGCCGGAATGGCCGACATGGCTACCGTCGCCCGCGAGCGCGGCGGCGACCCGAGCGCGGTCGCCGTCGTCCACGCGATCCGGGTGGCGGCGGTCGTGTTCGTGGTGCCGCTGATCGTCTTCGCCGTCGGCGAGACCGGCACCGTCCTCACGCCGGACGCGGTGGCGACGACGAACTGGCCGGTCCTCGTCCTGCTGATGGCGCTCGGCACCGGCGCCGCGCTCATCCTGCGGCCCCTGCCGGTGCCGAATCCGTGGCTGATCGGCCCGATCCTCGTCGGCATGGCGACCTCCGCCTTCACCGGCCTGTCGACGGCGGTGCCGAACCTCGTCGTCGTGCTGGCGCAGCTCCTGATCGGCATCGCGCTGGGGACCCGCTTCCAGCGCAAGCTCCTCCTGAGCCTGCCCCGGGTCGTCGCGGCCGCGCTCGCGGTCGCGGCGGTGCTGATCGCCGCCGCCGCGGGCGGCGGGGCGGTGCTGTCGCTGGCGACCGGGCTCCCCTTCGCCACGAGCTTCCTCGCGGTCGCCCCCGCCGGCGTGACCGAGATGGTGCTGACCGCCAAGGTCATGCAGCTCGACACCGCCTCGGTCACCGCCTTCCATGTCATGCGGATCGGGGTGATCGCTGCGACCATCCTCCTGACCTTCGGCCTGTACGAACGCGTGGTGAGGCGCATCCATGGATCTCGGGTTTGAGGGGCGCCGCACGCTCGTCGTCGGCGCGAGCTACGGCATCGGGCTCGCGAGCGCCCGGCTGATGGCGGCCGAAGGCGCGGACCTCGTCCTCGCCGCCCGCAGCCGGGACAAGCTCGAGAAGGCGGCGGCGGAACTCGCCTGCGGCGGGCGCCGGCCCGCAATCGCCACGGTCGACGTCACCGCGCCGGGCGCCGTCGAGCGGCTGACCGACGAGGTCGCGGCGCGGTGGGACGGGCTCGACGGACTCGTCGGCGCGGTCGGCGGCTCGATCCGTGCGGCGTTCGAGGAGCTTTCCGACGCGCAATGGCTCGAGAACTACGCCTTCAACGTCCTCTCCTCGGTCCGCCTGGTGCGGGCGGCGCTGCCGCTCCTGCGCAAGGGCCGGGCGCCGGCCGTCGTGCTCCTCGGCGCGGCCTCGGCCAAGATGCCGTACGCCCACCAGGTGGTGTCCAACACCCACAAGGCGGGGCTGCTGGCCCTGTGCAAAACCCTGTCGGCGGAACTCGCGCCGGACGGCATCCGCATCAACCTCGTCGGCCCGGGGCGGACGCTCACGCCCCTGTGGCTCGACCGGGCCGACAAGCTCGCCGCCGAGGGCGGCACCACCCGCGAGGCGGTCGTGGCGGAATTCGCGAAGGACATCCCCCTCGGCCGCTTCGCCGAGCCGGAGGAGGTCGCGGTGATGGTCGCCTGGCTTTCGAGCCCCCGGGCGTCCTACGTGACCGGGCAGGCGGTCAACGTCGATGGCGGCATCGCCCGCGGGCTCCTCTAGGCCTGACCTTCCGCGGGGAAGCGGACGGTGGCGCGGGTGCCCGGCGCTCCGTCGTCCGGGGCGATCGTGTAGGTGCCGCCGAGCTGGGCGACCATCGCCCGGATCAGGCGCTGGCCGAGTCCCGCATCCACGGCGAGCCGGTCGGTGGCGATGCCGACCCCGTCGTCGTTGACCTCGAGGACGAAGGCGTCGCCCTCGCGCCGGAAGCGCACGGTGACGTTGCCGTCCCGCTCGTCGGGGAAGGCGTATTTGAGGGCGTTGGTCAGGAGCTCGTTGATGACGAGCCCGACCGCCACCGCCCGTTCCTGCGGCAGGAGGTGGCGCTCCGCCTCGACCCGCAGCACGACCGGGCGCAGCCCGATCAGCGCCGCCCGCAGGTCCTCGCACAGCTCGCCGATGAAGCCCTCCGTGTTGACGACGGCCGTCTTGTCGGACCGGCGCAGGCGCTCGTGCACCCGGCCGAGGACGTGCAGCCGGTCCACCATTCCCGCGAGCGCCGCCCGGGCGGCCTCGTCCGCCACGGCGCGCTGCTGGGCCTGGAAGAGGGAGGCCAGGATGGCGAGGTCGTTGCGCATCCGGTGCGAGGCCTCGCTCAGGAGCAGGTCCTTGTCCCGGTCGGCGGCGGCGAGGCGCTCGTTGGCGTCGGAGAGCTGCTTCACGGCCGTGTGCAGGGCCTCGATGATGCCCGCCGTGGCGAGCCCGATGGCGATGAAGAGGGACAGGCCGTAAATGTGGCGGGTCTCGTCGATCCCGAAGCTCCATTCCGGCTCGATCAGGAAGAACGCGGCGAGCCCGGCGCTGAGGAACACCGCCACCACCCCGCTGCCCCGGTCGAACAGGACCGCGCAGGTGATGATCGCGGCGAAGAAGAGCAGGAACTGGTAGCCCGGCAGCACCGGCTGCAGGGCGAGCCGGATCGCGAGGGCGACGAAGACGATCAGGACGGTGCAGAGATAGCGCGCCCAGACGGGCCAGCCCCGGGTCCTGAACGTCTTGGTGAAAAGCCCGATCGTCGTCGCCACTTCGGGTAAAAAGACGAGCTCGGCTCAGGGTTCCCGCAGCGCCGCGCGGCGCCGGGTCAGCTCCGGCAGCGCCCCCTCGTCCAGGTTGGCGGAAGGCGAGGCGCAGATGCCCCTCGTGCCCCGGCCCGAAGAAGCCGCCCGGAAGGGCGAGCACGCCCCCTTGGACCGCGAGCGCCGCTGCCGCCCGGAAGCCCGGCACGCCGGCGAAGGGATGGCGCAGATAGGCGCCCCGC
>DATLFZ010000392.1:0-3478 GCA_035540795.1 Beijerinckiaceae bacterium
CCCTCGCATCGGCGAAGTGGTCGAACATCGCACCGAACGCGTCGGTGTCGGCGATCGGCGGCGGGCGCTCGGCATGGAAGCGGACGATCGCGGCCGCCTCGGCGGCGTCGGTGAGGGAGCGCTCGCGCAGGGGCATGGCCGGAGAACCGCGCCGTGGGCGGCGCAGTTCCGGCTCAATAGGCGTTCCGGTACGCCTTGGGCGAGATCAGGGTCAGCCCGATGATGCGCAGGTCGAACAGGAGCGACCAGTTGTCGATGTAGTGGAGGTCGTACTCGATCCGCCGGCGCATCTTCTCGTCGGTGTCGGTCTCGCCGCGGGCGCCGTTGACCTGGGCCCAGCCGGTGATGCCGGGCTTCACGTTGTGGCGGCGGGCGTAGTCGCCGATGCGCCGCTCGTAGAGCTGGTTGTGCGGCACCGCGTGCGGGCGCGGCCCGACGATCGACATGTCGCCGACGAGGACGTTCCAGAGCTGGGGCAGTTCGTCGATGTTCCAGCGCCGCAGGAAGCGCCCGATTCGGGTGACCCGGTCGTCGTTCTGCGTCGCCTGGCGTACCTCGGAATCGTCGTGCACCCGCATGGTGCGGAATTTCACGATCGAGAACGGGCGCTGGTTGAAGCCCCAGCGCTGCTGCCGGAACAGGACCGGGCCCGGGCCGTCGAGGCGGATCAGCAGCGCGACGAGGGCGAACAGGGGCATGAGCGCCAGGAGCCCCGCCGCCGCCATGACGATGTCGGACAGGCGCTTGCCGAGGATCTCGAGCCCGGAGATCGGCGGCCGGGCGAGGCACAGGGTCGCCATGGTCGACACCTTGACGATCTGGACCCGGTCGAAGCGGTCGAGCACCCGCTCCGGGCCGAGATGGATCGACACCGGCAGGGCGAGGAAGCGGTCGACGATGCGCTCGATCCGGTCGGTGGCCGCCCAGGGGGTGAGGACGAACACGTCGTCCGGGTGGAGCGCGCGGGCGAGGCGGACGGCCCGGTCGAGGTCGCGTTCCTCGTTCGCCTCCGCGACCACGGCGCGGCCGGCGATCTCGAAGCCGAGGTCCCAGGGACGGTAGCGCCGGGCGAAGCTCTCGATGGCGGCCTCGTCCCCGACCAGCACGACTCGCCGGGCCGAGATCCGCCCCGAGCGCGTCGCCGCCGCGACCGCGCCGGTGAGCCAATGCCGCCACAGGAGGATAACGAGCAGTCCCGCCCCGTAGAACAGGACCACGCTCGCCCGGGACAGGGAGGTCTCGGGCCGGGCGATGAAGTGGAGCGCGCCGGTGTAGAGGAAGGCGACGTTCCAGGTGGCGAAGGGGCGCCGGACCCGGTCCGAGGCCGAGATGAAGTCGCCGAGCCGGTAGCGCCGCATGAGCGCGTTGATGGTGACGAAGATCAGGCCGACCACCGTCCCGACCGAGACGTGATGCACGATCTCGCCGGTGCCCGCATGGACGGCGAGGTGGTAGGCGACGCCGGCCGCCACCGCGGCGCCGGCGACGAGCAGGACGTCGCAGGCGGCGACGACCCAGCCGAACCAGCGCCAAGGCCCGAAGCGGCTGCGCCGCAGCGGAAGCGTGCGGCGATCGTCGAGAACCCTCGTGGTCATCCGAAAACCCGTTCGGGCGCGCGACAGCCCCGGCGCGCCGTCCTTCGGGCTGCGATTGCCGTGCCAGCGCCGCTGTTCCGGATCGGCACGCGCCCGGGCGGGCGCCGGTCGGGCGCTTCGCCGGGCGGGCGTTCAGTCCCTTCCCGGCACGTCCGCGGCGGCACGGGACGTGCTGCATCGCTCGCGGACGCGCAGGAGTGCCTCATGCGGAACAAGACCATCCGGGACAGCGTGCCGACGTGCCTTCTCGGCGGGATGCGCATCGCCGCCCTCTCGCAGGCGGAAACGGCGGAGCTGATGCGCCGGGTCGTGACCGGCGAGACGGGGGCCGAGCACCCGGTCTACATGACCTCGGCGAACGGCCAGGTCCTGTCCGAATACGCCCGCCGCCCCGCCCTGCGGCCGCTCTTCGACGCCGACCTCGTCAGCGCCGACGGCCAGCCGATGGTCGTCCTGTCGCGGCTCCTGTCGCGGAATCCGGTGCCGGACCGCTGCGCCACGACGGATCTCTACCACGAGTTGTCGAAACGGCTTCCGGCGGGCAGCCGCTACTTCCTCCTCGGCGCCTCCCCGCCGGAGGTGGAACGGGCGGTGCGCACCACCGAGCGGCTCTATCCGCATATCGAGATCGTCGGCTATTCCCACGGCTACGTCCGGCCGGAGGAGGAGGATGCGCTGGTGGCGCGGATCAACGCGGCGGCACCGGACATCCTCTGGGTGAGCATGGGGGTGCCGCGGGAGCAGGCCTTCTCGCTCGCCCACCGGGACCGGCTGCCCGCGGTCAAGATCATCAAGACGAGCGGCGGGCTGTTCAACTTCCTGTCGGGCTCGCGCCCGCGGGCCCCGCGCCTCGTCCAGGCGGCCGGGTTCGAATGGGCGTGGCGGCTGATGCTCGAGCCGCGGCGGCTGTTCCGCCGCTACCTCGTCTCGAACGCCCACAGCCTCCTCCTGCTCCTCACCCGGACCCGGTGAGGCGTCAGACGCCGAAGGCGGGCAGCTCCGAATACAGGTAGTCGATGCCCGCGGTCGGGCGCGGGCCCTTCACGTAGCGTCGCGGCGGGCCGAGGGGGACGAGTTCCGACGGGCCCTCCTCCCCCGGATGGTCGACGGTGAGCGCGAGCACGCCGTGGCGCAGGAGGTGGCGGGCGACGGCGCCCCGGTGGCGCAGGACGCGGCCCCCATCCTCGGCATAGGCGAGAAGGGCGGTGCGCAGCCCGGCCCGTCGGCGCGGAAAGAACACCAGCGGATGCAGCCCGTCCTCGTCCTCGAGGGCGGCGCACAGGCTGCCGACGGCGGCGTGGTCGTCGAGGCTGCGGCGCAGTTCTTCCGGCAGGGCGTCCCGGACCCGCGCGAGGGACCGCATCCGGGCCCGCGACGGGCGCAGGGCGGCGAGCGCGACCGGCAGGATCACGCGGCCGGCGCTCGCCCGTTCGAATCCGAGGGCGGTCAGCATCCGCTCCACCCCGGGCAGGGGAGTGAGGGACGTGTAGGTGAGGTCCCGGGCGGCGGTCGCGCGCCGCAGCATGAGGGGCGCCGAGACCCGGAAAGCCGGATCGACGAACCAGCTCGACAGGTTGACGACGCCGGCGTCGTCTGCGCGCCGGCTGCCGAGGGTGAGGATGACGCCGACGTCGACGCCTTCGGCGCGCAGGACGCGGCCCAACGGGAGGCCCTCGATTCCCCGCGCGCCGGCGAGCCACGACAGGCCGCGCGCCCACCGCTCCCGGGCGATCTCGGGAAAGCCCCGGGCCAGCACCGCGAGCGCCCTCTCGAGGTCGGCCGGGCCGATGTCGTCGAGGGCGACGGTCATGGGATCGCGAACTCCCCTTCGAGCGGTTCGGTCGACCGGGCCGAAGCCGCACGGGCGGTCTGGGCCTCGATGT
>DATLFZ010000393.1:0-4321 GCA_035540795.1 Beijerinckiaceae bacterium
CCTTCGTTCTTCTGGGCCGGGGCGCCTCACTCCAGCGCGCCCCGGCCCAGAAGAACGAAGGCGCCCTCGCCCGCGTGACTTCCGCGCGCGCTCCGGCTAGCAGTCTGGCAAGCTCCGCTTCCGCGGCCCGCGGGCGTCGGGGCGGCTCGCGCTCGCGCGCACCAACCACAACAGGGAGGCTCCCTTGCTCAGAAGAACGCTGCTCGCCCTCGGGCTCGCCACCGCGCTCGGCGGTTCGGCCCTCGCCCAGGCGCCCGTCACCATGCGGATCAGCCATCCGGTCCCGACCGGGCACCACATCCACAAGCTCATCGAGATGTTCGCCGCCGAGGCGAAGTCCGCCACCGGCGGCCAGGTCGACGTGCAGATCTTCCCGGCCGAGCAGGCGGCGAAGGCGGCCGAGAACCACCCGTCGGTCGCCCGCGGCGCCGTCGAGGCGGCCGCCTCGGTCAACTTCCAATGGGGCAACACCATCCCCGAGATGAACGTGACCGTGATCCCGTTCTATCTCACCGAGCTCGACAAGATCCGGAACTGGTTCGACAGCCCGGCCGCGAAAATCCTGGAGGCGAAGCTCGAGGAGCGCGGGGTCAAGAACCTGATGTGGCTCTACACCACCCGCTCGACGATCTTCACCTCGAACCGGGCGCCCTTGCGCATGCCCGACGACTTCAAGGGCGTGAAGATCCGCGGCCTCAACCGCCTCGCCGACACCGCCTTCACCGCCGTCGGCGCCGCGCCCTCGGCCATGGCGGCGCCCGAGGTCTACCAGGCGCTCCAATCGGGGGTGCTCGACGCCGCCCTCACCGACGTCTCGGCTGCGGTGAGCCGGCGTTTCTACGAGGTCCAGAAGCACGGCGTCGTCACGCCCTACTTCATGGTCTGGTACCACGTCTACGTGAACCCGAAATGGTGGGCCTCGCTCAAGCCCGAGCACCGGGACGCCCTCTCCAAGGCCGCTCGCAAGACCGAGCTCGCCGCCTTCGACATCACCGAGAAGACCGCCGCCGACGCGGAGAAGATCCTCAAGGACCGCGGCATGAACATCCACATCCAGACCGACGCCGAGCGCAAGGCCTGGATCGACGCCATGCAGAAGCCCGTCATCGACGAGTTCCTCAAGCAGTCGAAGGACGGCGACAAGCTCCTCGAGGCGATCCGCAAGCTCTGATCCCGGGCGCCCGCCTCAGGGCGGGCGCTTCCCCCCATGGCCGACACCTCCCCTGCGCCCGCGCCCCGCACCGCCGCCCAGCGCGGCGCGCGGGGGCTCGAATCCGCCGTGGCGGTCGCGAGCAAGGTCTTCCTGGCGCTCGCGGGGCTGACCACCACCGCGGTGTTCGGCCTCGTCTGCTATTCCGTGTTCATGCGCTACTTCCTCGGTCGGCCCCAGCCCTGGGTCGACGAGGCGGTCGGCTGGCTCCTCGTCGTCATGGTGATGCTCGCCATCCCCGAGGTGCAGCGCCGGGGCGACCATATCGGCGTCGACTTTTTGGCCGCCCGCCTGTCCGAGCGCGGCAAGGCGATCGGCCTGACCTTCGGTTTGCTGCTCGTCTTCTTCTCCGCGGCGATCTTCGTCGCCGAGGGGGTCGAGATGGTCGAGTTCAGCCGGATGATCGGCATCCTGTCGAACCAGATCCCCGAAATCCCGCTCTGGATGGTGCAGGCCTTCGTGCCGCTGGGCTTCGCCCTCATGCTGCTGGTCGTCGGCACGCAGCTCGTCGTCCTCCTGACCGGACAGAAGCCGCGCGACCTCGGCGAAGGCGGCCACGGAGCGCCGAAGTGACCTTCTTCGCCGTCCTCCTCGGGCTCATCGCCTTCCTCTATCTCGGCATGCCCCTGTTCGCGGGGCTGACCGTGTTCTCGGCGGCGATCCTGTGGGCGGTGAAGGGCGAACTCGGTACGGTGGGCGAGTTCGTCTTCGGCCACATCAACACCTACCTCCTCGTCGCCATCCCGCTGTTCATGCTGATGGCGCAGTTCATGGTACGCGGGCGCGTCGTCGACGACCTCTACGCCGCCGCCCACACGATGGTGCGCCACCTGCCGGGCGGCATCGCCGTCGCCACCGTCGCCGCCTGCGCCGTCTTCGCCGCGATCTCGGGCTCGAGCGTCGCCACCGCGCTCACCATCGGCGCCATCGCGATCCCGCAGATGCTCAAGTACAACTACCACCCGCACACGGTGTACGGGGTGGTGGCGGCGGGCGGCACGCTCGGCATCCTGATCCCGCCCTCGGCGCCGATGGTCCTCTACGCCTTCGTGGCCGAGACCTCGATCGGCGCCCTGTTCATGGCCGGCGTCTTCCCCGGGCTGATCCTGGCGACGATGTTCGCCGCCTACGCCATGGCGGTGGAATGGCGCCGCGAGAAGAGTTTTGGGCCCGACTACCGGCGCCCGCAGCGGGCGAGCCTCGGCGAGATCGCCACGGCGGTGCGCAAATCCTTCTGGGCCCTGACCCTGCCGCCCTTCGTCCTCGGCGGCATGTATCTCGGCATCTTCACCGCCACCGAGGCCGCCGGCACCGGCGCGCTCTACGCCCTCTTCATCGCCGGCGTCGTCTACCGCAACCTGTCGCTTGCGGACGTGTGGGCCTGCGTCGTCGACGCGACCCGCACGAGTGCGATGCTGTTCCTGATCATCATCGGCGCGGCGCTGTTCGGGCACATGCTCATCATCCTGCGCATCCCGAACGAGATCGTCGACCTCGTCATCCGCTACGAGATCTCCCTCTACGTCTTCCTCGCCTGCGTGATCCTGCTCCTGTTCCTGATGGGACTGGTGCTCGAATCGATCGCCATCATCCTGATCACCACGCCGGTGCTGATCCCGGTCCTGCAGCACATGGCGGTGAACAAGGTCTGGTACGGGGTTCTTCTCACCATCAACCTCGAAATGGCGCTGATCAGCCCGCCGGTGGCGCTGAACCTCCTCGTCATCAAGGCGATCACCGGCGCGCCCATGAGCGAGATCAGCCGGGCCGCGGTGCCCTTCATGCTGATCATCGCCGTCATGCTCCTCCTCCTCGTCCTCTTCCCGGGCATCGCCCTGTGGCTCCCGGGCCGGATGCAGCTCGGGAACTGAGGGGGCTCTGCGCGGGGAGAGGGAACGCGCGCCTCTCCCCGTCGGGGAGTGTTGCGTAAGTGGTGGGGTCCCGCGATCGGGCTGCGAGGGGGGCTGCGGCGGCCCGTCGGGCCGGTTTCAGGTCCGCCGGTGGGGACCGGCAGGTGGTTTTCGCCAGGCCGAGGCGGAATCCGGGCGCGCTCAGGCCGTGACGAGGCAGGCCCAGCGGCGCAGGTTGAAGGCGAGCGCCGCGAGCAGCACCTGCCCCTGCGCCTTGGCGAGGCCCCGGTAGCGGATGGCGCCAAGGCCCATCCGCCGCTTCCACGTGGCGAAGGTCGTCTCCACCGCCGCTCGGGTGCGGGCGATCAGGCGGTTGTAGCGGACGAGCCGCGGCGGCAGCTTCTTGTGGTGCTTGTTCGGCCGCCGCATCAGGCGCGGCTTGATCCCCCGGCCCTTCAGCGCCGCCGCCCGGGCGTGGGTGTGATAAGCCCGGTCCGCCCACACCGCCTTCTCGTCGACCCGAATCAGGGCGTCCGCCACGACCGTGTCGTTGACGTTGGCCGGGGTGGTCGCCACCGCCCGGATCAGGCCCGAGCCCTCGTCCACCCCCACATGCGCCTTGTAGCCGTAGGCGTAGCCGGGCTGGCCCGAGCGCGGCGCGAAGGCCGCGTCCGTGTCGACCCCGCTCGCCCCCTTGCGCGGGCGCGCCGCCGCCGTGTCGATCAGCGTCGCATCCAGCATGGTGCCCCGCTTGAGCAGCACCCCCGCCTTCTCGAGCTGCCCGTCGAGCTCGGCGAACAGCCCCTCCGGCAGCCCCGCCGCGATCAGCCGGTTGCGGAAGCGGTTGATCACCGTGTGGTCCGGCACCGCCTGGTCGAGGGCGAGCCCCACGAAGCGCCGGAACGACAAACGGTCCGCGAGCGCAGCCTCGAGCTCCCGGTCCGACAGGCCGTAGAGCGACTGCAGCAGCACCGCCTTGACGAGCGTCAGCACCGGCCACGCCGGCCGCCCGGGGGCCCCGTTCTCGCCCAGCCAGCCAGGCGCCGCTCGAACCCGTCCTACCCGACGAGCCCGTCGAGCCGGTCGAGCGGCCCCGGCTCGGCTCGGCCCGCCACGAGCCCATCCGCAAGACTCATCTGCCCCGTCCGCTTCACCGCCATCGCCCCACCCCCGAATCGCCGCCCGCAAGCAAACCCCAGCAGGCGGATTTCGCAACACTCCCCGCAGGGGAGAGGGAAGGGCTCACACCACCTCGTTCACC
>DATLFZ010000394.1:0-3808 GCA_035540795.1 Beijerinckiaceae bacterium
ATTCACGTAGGTGAAGGTGCCGATGAAGGCGAACAGGATGCAGAAGCCGAGGGCGAAGGCTGCCCGCAGGCGCGGGTCGGACAGATGCACGGCCCAGGCCGCAAGAGGCGAGCGGCCGGGCGCCGCCGCCATCGCCGGCTCGGCCCGGGACAGCGCCACGGCGACGAGGGCCGCGCCGGCGATGGCGGCGGCGCCCGGCCGCTCGCCGCTCTCGGCCTGGGCCGTGCATCTGTCCGACCCGCGCCTGCGGGCGGCCTTCGCCCTCGGCTTCTGCATCCTGTTCGCCTTCATCGGCACCTTCACCTACGTGAATTTCGTGCTGGTGCGCCCGCCCTTGTCCCTCGCGCCGATGAGCCTCGGCTTCGTCTACTTCGTCTTCCTGCCCTCGATCCTGACGACGCCGCTCGCCGGCGCCGCCGTCGCCCGGTTCGGGACCCGCCCGACCTTGCGGGGCGCGCTCGGCCTCGCCGCCCTCGGCCTGCCGCTGCTCCTCGCCCCGGCGCTGCCGGCGGTGCTGCTCGGGCTCGCCCTCGTGGCGGTCGGGACCTTCTTCGCCCAGGCGGTGGCGACCGGCTTCGTCGGCCGGGCGGCGCAGGTCGACCGCGGCGCCGCGAGCGGGCTCTACCTCGCCTCGTATTTCGGCGGCGGGCTCGTGGGCAGCTTCGTCCTCGGCCGCCTGTTCGACGGCTACGGCTGGGGTGCGTGCCTCGCCGGCATCGCCCTTGCCCTCGCGACCGGGACCCTTCTCGCGGCGCGCCTGCGCGAGGCCTGATCAGGCCTGCGCCAGGACGAGGCGCGGCGCCGCCGCCTTGCGCCAGGGCGCATGGACGGCCTCGCGCACGAGCGCCCCGACGGCGGCCGAATGCGGGCGCCCGCGCACCGTGACGAGGTTCACCTCGCGCCAGATCTCGGGCTCGACGAGCCGCCGCACGGCGATGTCGGGATGGAAGGCGCATTGCTCCGGCAGGAAGGCGTAACCCATCCCGGCCGCCACCATGGCGAGGATCCAGTCGTCCCGGTCGCTGCGGTAGACCGTGACGTCCTGCACCCCCTGTTCGGCGAAGATCGCCTCGGCGACGGCCCCGTGCTCGCAATGGCTGCGCTCGAGGTAACGCTCGCCGTCGAGGTCGCGCACCCGCACGGCGTTGCGCTCGGCGAGCGGATGCGCGGGCGGCAGCGCGATGACGAACGGCTCCCGGAACAGGGGCAGGAGGTGGAAGCGGTCGTCCGCCGCCTCGCGCGGATGGCAGGTGATCGCCACTTCGAGGTCGCCGGCGGCGAGCCGCTCACAGAGGGCGCCGGGCTGCGCGTCGACGATCTGCACCTCGATGCCCGGATGGCGCTCGGCGAGCGCCCGCACCAGCTCGAGCAGGTTCGCCGGGGCGAGGGTGCACATCACTCCGAGCTTCAGCACCGCCCGCTTGAGCTTCGTGAAATCGAGGGCGTTGCGCTTCGCCGCGGCGGCCTGCGCGGCGACCTGTTCGAGATACGGCTTCACCATCCGCCCGAGCTCGGACAGGTGCGTGTTGGCCCGCTCCCGGTGGAACAGGGGGCCGCCGAGCTCGTCCTCGAGCAGCCTGATGGCCCGGGTGAGGGACGGCTGCGCCACGTTGCAGCGCTCGGCCGCGCGGGTGAAGTTGAGCTCCTCGCTGAGCGCCAGGAAGTAGCGGACCTGGTGCATCTCCATCGGCGGTCCCTCGCGGAATCCGTTCGACGAAGCCACGGGCGCGGCCTCCCGCCTAATAGCGTTGGGGTATGGCTTCCATAGCCGGCGGGCGGGGCGGCCCGCGCGGGCCGATAGCGGAGCCGTATCGAACCCGCAGCCCTTCGGCATTTCCGCGGGCCCCGCCGGGCGCGCATCCTCCGGGCGACCGTCCACGAGGAGCGCGCCATGAACATGCACCGTCCCGAACTCGCCGCCGCGACCGCGCGGCCGCTCGCCGGCAAGGTCGCGGTCGTCACCGGCTCGACGAGCGGCATCGGCCTCGGCATCGCCCGGGCGCTCGCCGGCGCCGGCGCCCGCATCCTGCTCAACGGGCTCGGGCCCGCCGCGGCGATCGCCGACACCCGGGCGGGGCTCGCGCGGGAGTTCGGCGTCGACGTCACCTATTCGCCGGCCGACATGGCCTCGCCGGAGGCGATCGAGGGCATGGTCCGCACCGCCCTCGACGAATTCGGTCGCTTGGATATCCTGGTCAACAACGCGGGGATCCAGCACGTGAGCCCCATCGAGGCGTTTCCGGCGCAGAAATGGGACGCGATCCTCGCGATCGATCTGTCCTCCGCCTTCCACGCCATCCGCCATGCCCTGCCGGCAATGCGCCGCCAGGGTTATGGGCGCATCGTCAACGTCGCCTCCGCCCACGGGCTCGTCGCCTCGCCCTTCAAGGCCGCCTACGTCGCCGCCAAGCACGGCCTCGTCGGCCTCACCAAGGTGGTGGCCCTCGAGACGGCGGAAGAAAACATCACCTGCAACGCGATCTGCCCGGGCTACGTGTGGACGCCCCTCGTCGAGGCCCAGATCGAGGGGCAGGCGAAGTCGCACGGCATCCCGCGCGAGGCGGTGATCCGGGACGTGCTCCTGAAGCAGCAGCCGAACAAGCGTTTCGCCACGGTCGAGGAGATCGGGGCGCTCGCCGTGTTCCTCGCCGGGGATGCCGGCGCCTCCATCACCGGGGCCGCCCTGCCCGTCGACGGCGGCTGGACCGCCCATTGAGGGGATCGCCATGACCCGCCACGTCGCCCCCCGCTCCCTCGACGCGCGCGAACCCGCCGCGTCCCTCAAGACGATCAACCTCGCCCTGCAGGGCGGCGGGGCCCACGGCGCCTTCACCTGGGGCGTGCTCGACCGCCTGCTCGAGGAGGAGACGCTTGCCTTCGACGGCATCAGTGCCACCAGCGCCGGCGCCGCCAACGCCACCGTCCTCGCCTACGGGCTGACGGTCGGCGGCCGCGAGGGCGCCCGCAAGGCGCTGCGCGACTTCTGGCGCCGCGTCTCGCACGCGGCCCTGCTGAGCCCGATCCAGCCCTCGTGGTACGACCGGCTGACCCACAACCACGGGCTCGAACATTCGCCGGCGCCGTTCCTGCTCGACGTCCTGACGCGGCTCCTGTCGCCCTACCAGCTGAACCCGCTCAACTACAATCCCCTGCGCAAGGTGCTGGAGGCGGTGGTCGATTTCGAGCGGCTGCGGCGCGGCTCGGCGGTGAAGCTGTTCCTCTCGGCGACGAACGTGCGCACCAGCAAGGTGCGGGTGTTCGGCTGCCACGAGGTCACCGCCGACGCGGTGCTCGCCTCCGCCTGCCTGCCGTTCCTCTACCAGGCGGTCGAGATCGACGGGGAGGCCTACTGGGACGGCGGCTACATGGGCAACCCGGCCATCTTCCCGCTCATCTACCATTGCGAGTGCCCGGACGTGGTGATCGTCCACATCAACCCGATGAACCGGCCGGACGTGCCGACGACCGCCCGGGACATCATGAACCGGGTCAACGAGATCAGCTTCAACTCCTCCCTGATGCGGGAGATGCGGGCGATCGCCTTCGTCAGCCGCCTCATCGACGAGGGCCGCCTCGACGGCATGGACATGAAGCGCATGCGCATCCACGCGGTCGAGGCGGAGGACGTCATGCAGGGACTCGGCGTCGCCTCGAAGCTCAACGCCGACTGGGAGTTCCTGCTGCATCTCCACGCCATCGGCCGCGAGCGGGCGCAGGCCTGGCTCGACAGCGACTACCCGGCCGTCGGCGAGCGCTCCACCGTCGACATCGAGGCGCGCTACCTCTAGGCCCCACCAGGGATCACGGC
>DATLFZ010000395.1:0-3082 GCA_035540795.1 Beijerinckiaceae bacterium
AGCTCGGGGAGGACGCGGTGCGCGCCCGCGAGGCGCTGCGCCACCTGATCGAGGGCAAGCTCGACGGGGCGCTCGCCCGCCAGTCCGAGGAGGCGAAGGGGCTTCGCTCCGAGCTCAACGACAGCTTCCACCGGCTCGGGGCCAACGTCGCCACGACCCTGTCGGAGCTCGGCCTCCAGCAGAAGGACCGGCTCGAGGCCACGACCGGCGCCCTGAAAGCGCTCGGCGACAAGCACGAACGGGCGCAGGAGGCTTTGCGCCTCGCGGTGGAGGGCCGGCTCGACGCCATCCGCCAGGAGAGCGCGACCAAGCTCGAGGAGATGCGCCGGACCGTCGACGAGAAGCTCCAGTCGACGCTCGAGACCCGGCTCGGGGAATCCTTCAACCGGGTGGTCGAGCAGCTCAACCGGGTGCACGAGGGGCTCGGCGAGATGAAGAACCTCGCCGCCAATGTGGGCGACCTGCGCAACGTCCTCACCAACGTGAAGGTGCGCGGCACCTTCGGCGAGGTCCAGGCCGAGCTCCTGCTCGAACAGTTCCTGGCCCCGGACCAGTACGTCAAGGACGCCCGGGTCCGCGACAACACGGCCGAGCGGGTCGAGTTCGCGGTGCGCCTGCCCGGCAAGGGCGGCGGCGAGGAGCTGCTCCTGCCGATCGACGCGAAATTCCCGCGGGAGAGCTACGAGCGCCTCCTTGCCGCTTCGGAGGCGGGGGACGCCGCCGCGATCGAGCTCCATCGCAAGCAGCTGCAGGCGCAGGTGCGGGCCTGCGCCAAGGAGATCTGCGAAAAGTACATCCACCCGCCGCGGACCACGGATTTCGCGATCCTGTTCCTGCCGACGGAGGGGCTCTACGCAGAGGTGCTGCGCCAGCCCGGCATGTTCGAGGCGATCCAGCGGGACCACAAGGTGACGCTCGCCGGTCCCACCACCCTCTCGGCCATCCTGAACGCCCTGCAGATGGGCTTCCGCTCGCTCGCCATCGAGCGGCGCTCGAGCGAGGTCTGGCAGGTGCTGGGCGCCGTCAAGAGCGAGTTCGGCAAGTACAACGGCATCGTGGACGGGCTGTCGCGGCAGCTCCAGACGGCCCTCAACTCCGTCGACAAGCTCGGCACCCGGGCGCGGGCGATGACCCGCACCCTCAAGACCGTCGAGGCGATGCCGGACGGCGGCACCGGCGACAAGCTCCTGGGCTTCGACGGGGAAGCGGAGGACGGCCTGCCGCCGGTGCCCGTGCGGGCCGACATCCTGATCCCCGAGGCGAACGCCTGAGCGGCGCCGCCAGCGGCCGAGCGCACGCTCGACTTCCCCCGCCGCGGCGCGCAAGGTGGCGCCGTCGGGGCGCAGGGGAGCGATCATGAACAACAGGGTGAGGACGCTGTGGGAGCGCGGGGAGCCGGCGGTGGTCGGCTGGCTCCAGATGCCGGGCACGCTGCACGCGGAGGCGCTGGCGCGGGCCGGCTACGACGCCATCGTCATCGACCTGCAGCACAGCCCGATCGACTTCTCGACCGCGGTGCCGATGATCATCGCCGTCGAGAACGGCGGCGCCGAGCCCTTCGTGCGGGTGCGCTGGAACGACCAGAGCGAGATCATGAAGCTTCTGGACGCCGGCGCCTACGGCATCGTGGTCCCGATGATCGACACCGCGGCGCAGGCGGCCGCGTTCGCGGCGGCGCTGCACTACCCGCCCCGCGGGGTGCGCTCCTTCGGGCCGCGCCGGCCGCCCTTCCGCTTCGGGCCGGGCTATGCCGCAATGGCCTCGCAGACGGTGGTCTCGCTCGCCATGATCGAGACCCGCGACGGCATCGCCAATCTCGACGCGATCCTCGCCACGGAAGGCTACGACGGCGTCTTCATCGGTCCGACCGACCTCGCCCTCGCGCTGGGCAAGGAGCCGAAGCCCGATTCCGCCGATCCTGCGGTGGTCGAGGTGGTGAGGACGATCCGCGAGCGCGCCCACGCCGCCGGCAAGAAGGCCGGCATCTTCTGCGCGGGAGCGGCCTTCGCCCGGGAGAAGCTCGCCGAGGGCTTCGACCTCGTCTCGGTCGCGCCGGACCTCGCCATGCTGGTCGGGGCGGCGCGCACCATCGTCGAGGAGACCCGGCGGGGGCTGCCGGCCCGCAAGGCCGGCTGACCGTCCGGGCCGCCCCGGTTTGGGCTTGCGTTCGCCCCGCGACCGGCAGACCATTCCCTCGACCGGCCCGTCAGAGGCGGGCCGCAGGGAGGATCACATGGCAGCGAACGGCAGACCACAGGCGGGGCCCCGGTGCATCGCCATCGTCGGCCCCTTCCAGAGCGGCAAGACCACCCTCCTCGAAGAGATCCTGGCCCGCACCGGCGCGATCGAGCGCCCGGGCCGGGTCGCCGACGGTTCGAGCGTCGGCGACGGCAGCGCCGAGGCCCGCGCGCATGCCATGAGCGTCGAGCCGAACGTCGCCCGGGCCGAGTTCATGGGCGAGAGCTTCACCTTCGTCGACTGCCCGGGCTCGGTCGAGTTCGCGCACGAGATGCGCACCATCGCCCCGATCTGCGACGCCGCCGTCGTCGTCTGCGAGCCGGACGAGCGCAAGATCCCGGCCCTCGAACTCGTTTTGCGCGAGCTCGAAGAGGCGGACATCCCGCGCTTCATGTTCATCAACAAGATCGACACCGCGACCCAGCGCGTCCGCGAGACCCTGCAGATTCTGCAGAAGGCGTCCCGCACGCCGCTGCTCCTGCGGCAGATCCCCCTCTGGAAGGACGGCATCGCCGTCGGCTTCATCGACCTCGCCCTCGAGCGCGCCTTCATCTACCGCGAGCACGCCCCGAGCGAGGTGGTCGACCTCCCGGAAGGCGAGCTGCCCCGGGAGAAGGAGGCGCGCTACGCCATGCTGGAGCGCCTCGCCGACTACGACGACTCGCTGATGGAGGACCTCATCTCCGACATCGAGCCGCCGCGCGACCGGGTCTTCGACGACCTCGCCCGCGAGCTCAAGGAGCGCCACGTCGTGCCCGTGCTGATCGGCTCGGCCGAGCCGATCAGCACGGGCACGACGTGGCGCTCCTTGAGCTCGCGGGCGAGGTCGTCGAAGACCCGGTCG
>DATLFZ010000396.1:0-3360 GCA_035540795.1 Beijerinckiaceae bacterium
CCGGTTTCGAGGGGCCGATCGCGGCGCGGCAGTTCAAGGGCGGACAGTCGAACCCGACCTACCTCCTGGAGACGCCCCAGCGAAAATACGTGCTGCGTCGCAAGCCGCCCGGAAAGCTCCTGGCCTCGGCGCATGCGGTCGACCGGGAGCACCGGGTCCTGCGCGCCCTGTACGAGCAGGGCTTTCCGGTCGCCACCCCTCTCGCCTATTGCGACGACGAGACGATCGTCGGCACCCCCTTCTACGTCATGGCGCACGTGGAGGGCCGGGTGTTCTGGGACCCGGCCATGCCGGGTTCCACCCGGGAGGAACGGGCCGGCGTCTACGACGCGATGAACGAGACCATTGCGCGGCTCCACGCCTTCGACCCGGCCGCGCTCGGCCTTTCCGATTTCGGCCGCGCCGAGGGCTACGTCGCCCGCCAGATCCGGCGCTGGTCGGATCAGTACCGGGCGAGCGAGACCGAGACCATCCCGGAGATGGACCGGCTCATCGAGTGGCTGCCCGACAACGTGCCGCCGACCACGCGGCCCGCCCTCGTCCACGGCGACTTCCGCCTCGACAACCTCATCGTGCATCCCGACAAGCCGCGGGTCCTGGCGGTGCTCGACTGGGAGCTCGCCACGCTCGGCGATCCCAACGCGGACTTCGTCTACCACCTGATGACCTGGGTCATGCCGCGGCCGGAGAAGGGCGGCGGCACGGGGAGCCTGCAGGGCCTGGACCTCGACGCCCTCGGCATCCCCCGCATGGAGGCCTACGCGGACACCTACGCCCGGCGCATGGGCATCGGCCACATCGCCAGCTTCGAGGCGCTGATGGCCTACAACCTGTTCCGCTTCGCGGCGATCCTCCAGGGCATCGCCGGCCGGGTCCGGGACGGCACCGCCACCAACCCGAACGCCGCCACCATGGCGAGCGAGGTCCGCCCGCTCGCCGCGGCGGCCTGGGGCTGGGCGCAGCGGGTCGGCGCCTGGTGAGCGAGCCGACCTTCGCGGTCGCTCTCGGCGGGGGCGGCGCCCGCGGCCTCGCCCACATCGTCCTGCTCGAGGCCTTCGACGAGCTCGGCGTGCGGCCGGTGGCCCTTGCCGGCACGTCGATGGGCGCGGTCGTCGGCGCCGCCTACGCGGCGGGCATGCGGGCCCGGGACATGCGGGCCTATTCCCTCGCGATGCTGAAGGACCGCTCGACCCTGATGGCGGCGGTGGTCGAGGCCCGGGTCGGCCGCCTCGCCGATCTCGTCTCCCAGCTCGGCAACCCCCTCCTCCTGGATCCGGAGCGCCTCCTCGACCGGATCTGGCCGGATACGGTGCCCGACCGTTTCGAGGACCTGTCGATCCCGTTCCAGGTCTGCGCGACCGACTTCCAGGCCCGCACCGAGATCGTCTTCGCCGCGGGCCCCCTCCTGCCCGCGGTCGCGGCCTCGATGGCGATCCCGGGCCTCGCCCGGCCGCTCAAGCTGGGCGAGCGCCTCCTCGTCGACGGGGGCGCCACCAACCCGCTGCCGTTCGACCACCTCATCGGCAAGGCCGACGTGCTCGTCGCCATCGACGTCACCGGCGGGCCGACCCCGGACCGGGCGCGGGCGCCGACCGCCTTCGACGCCCTGTTCGGCTCGCTCCAGATCATGCAGGCGACCCTGGTCGAGGCGAAGCTCAAGATCTATCGGCCGCAGGTGCTGGTGCGGCCGCAGGTCGACGCCTTCCGCATCCTCGACTTCTTCGAGGCGCGCGGCATCTTCCTCGCGAGCGAGCCGGCCAAGGACGAGCTCAAGCGCGAGATCGCCCGCCACCTCGGGGGCTGATCAGCGTCGCGCGGCGAAGAAGTCGCGCAGGAGCGCCGCCGCCTCGCCCTCGCGCAGGCCGCCGTAGACTTCCGGCGCGTGATGGCAGGTTGGGGCGGAAAAGAAGCGCACCCCGTTCTCGACCGCGCCGCCCTTCGGGTCGGCGGCGCCGAAATAGAGCCGCCGGATCCGCGCGAAGGAGATCGCCGCGGCGCACATGGTGCAGGGCTCCAGCGTTACGTAGAGGTCGCAGCCGGTCAGGCGCTCGTCGCCGAGGACTTCGGCGGCCCGGCGGATGGCGAGGATCTCGGCATGCGCGGTCGGGTCGTGGCGCGCCCGCGGCGCGTTGCCGGCGGCGGAAAGCACCCGGCCGTCCTTCACGACGACCGCGCCGACCGGGACCTCGCCCCGCTCGGCGGCCGCGCGCGCCTCTTCCAGGGCGAGACCCATCGGATCGGTCGCGGCGGGCGCGGCGTTGGTCATCGTCCTCGCTTCCATGCCCCCACTCTGGTAACAGGCCCGCATGACCGACACCAACGACGAAGACGGCGGCGCGGCGGCCGCGCCGTCCGACGACGCCAGCGCGGCTTCCGGCGCGACTGCCACCGAGGAGATCCGCGAGGGCGAGCGCATCGCCAAGGCCATCGCCCGGGCGGGCATCGCCTCGCGCCGGGATGTGGAGGCCATGATCGCGCAGGGCCGCGTCACCCTGAACGGGGAGACCCTGACCTCGCCCGCCGTCAACGTGACCGAAGCGGACCGCATCACCGTCGACGGGGAGCCCCTGCCGGCCCGGGAGCGCACCCGGCTGTGGATCTTCCACAAGCCCCGCGGCATCGTCACCACCGCGCGGGACCCGGAGGGGCGCCCGACCGTGTTCGAGCAGCTGCCCGAGGACATGCCCCGGGTGGTGGCGATCGGCCGGCTCGACATCAACACGGAGGGGCTGCTCCTCCTCACCAACGACGGCGGCCTCGCCAAGGTGATCGCCCATCCGGACACCGGGTGGCTGCGCCGCTACAAGGTGCGCGCCCACGGGGAGGTGACGCAGGACGCCCTCGACCGGCTGCGCGACGGCATCACCATCGACGGGATCGACTACGGCCCGGTCGAGGCGCGGCTCGACCGAATCCAGGGCGACAACGCCTGGATCACCATGGGCCTGCGCGAGGGCAAGAACCGGGAGATCAAGCGGATTCTCGAACATCTCGGGCTGCAGGTGAACCGGCTCCTGCGCCTCTCCTTCGGCCCCTTCCAGCTCGGCGACCTCGAGCCGGGCCTCGTCGAGGAGGTCCGCACCAAGGTGCTGAAGGAGCAGCTCGGCCAAAAACTCGCCGAGCAGGCCGGGGTCGATTTCGAGAGCCCGGTGCGCGAGCCGATCGCCCCGTTCGGCGCCCCGGAGAAGCCGCCGGCGAAGGGCCGCAAGGAGCGTTCCGCCGGCGCGGCCCGCCCCGAGCGCGACGCCCGCCCCGGACGGGACGCCCGCCCCGGACGGGACGAGCGGCCTCGGCGGGACGCCCGCTCCGACCGCGCCGAGGCCGCTCGTCCCGTCCGGGGCGGGCGTCCCGTCCGGGGCG
>DATLFZ010000397.1:0-6285 GCA_035540795.1 Beijerinckiaceae bacterium
CGCCCCGCTTTCCGCGATCTCCCGGGCCGCCGCCGCTTCGTCGAGCTTCGCCAGCATCGGGTGCGTGAGCGTGTGGGCGCCGAGGGTGACGCCGGGCTCGCGGGATAGCGCCCGCAGCTCGCCCCAGCTCAGGCACAGCGCGCGCACCAGCGCGGCGCGGTCGATTCCGGCTTCGTCTGCCAGCCGGGCGATCTCGGCCCGAAGCCGTCCCTCCGGCCCGGCGCGCAGGCGCCAATAGATCGCCTCGAAGGCGGCCTGCTTCGCCGCGGGGGTGGCGCAGGAAAGCGTGAGCCCGTCGAGGGCGACCCTGTCGAGGGCGGCGATCGCCGCTTCGAGCTCGAGCCACCACAGGCAGCCGCCGCCGTCCGCGAAGTCGGTCGTCACGAACAGGGTCCAGGGGGCCTCGTGCCGGCGCAGGATGGGCAGCGCGTGCTCGACGTTGTCTCGGTAGCCGTCGTCGAAGGTCAGAACGGCGAAGGGGCCGGCGCCGCCGACATCGCCGAGCCGGTCGGGCACCTCGTCGAGCGGCACGACGTCGAAGCCGAGCTCGGCCAGCACGGTCAGCACCTCGTCGAGGAAGTCCGGCGTGATCTCGAGGAGCCGGTTCGGCGCGAACGCCCCGGTCCGCCGGGGCCGGACGTGGTGGAAGGTGAGGATCACCCCGCGCCCCTGCGCGAGCGGGCGCAGCCAGCGGTCGGCGCCGAGCGCGGCGGTCCCCGCGAAGGCGGCCGAGAAGAGGGTGCGGCGCAGGCTGTCCCGCATGGGCCCGGTTTAGCCGCGACTTAACAAAGCTTCGTTATCGCTTTCGGCTCCGGACAGGCCCGTTCCGGCGGACGCCGCCCATGAATGCCCATGCCCGCATCGCGCCGACGGCGCTCGCGGCCGAGGTCTTCGACCTCGCCGCCGTCGAGCCGCTCTGGCGGGAGCTCGAGGAGACCGGGACGGGCTCGCCCTTCCAGCGCTACGACTGGGTCGACGCCTTCGCCCGGGCGACCGGGACGCAGGCCCGGGCCTTCGTCCTGCGGGCGGGCGACCGCCCCGTGCTCCTGCTGCCGCTCGCGATCCGCCGCAGCCGCGGCCTGCGCGTCGCCGCGCCGATCGGCGGCAAGCACGCGAGCTTCAACCTGCCGCTCCTGGCGCCGGGTCCGGCGCCCGACCCGGTCGGCATCAGGACCGCGCTGCGGGAGGCGGGCGCGCGCCTCGGCCTCGACGCCTACGCCTTCACCGACATGCCCCTCGCCTGGGCCGGCCGGCCCAACCCCCTCGCCGAGGGCGGGCGCCCGAGTCCGAGCAACGGCTGCGTGCTCACCCTCGAATCCGACCCGGAGGCTTGCCTCAGGCGCATCTTCAGCACCGAGGCCCGCAAGAAGATGCGCAGCCGGGAGCGCAAGCTCGCCGAGATCGGCCCGGTCCGGTTCGGCTGGGCGCGCACGGCGGAGGAGGTGGACACGGTCCTGTCCGCCTTCTTCGAGCAGAAGGCGACCCGCTTCGCCCAGCTCGGCATCCCGGACGCGTTCGCCGACGCGGGCATCCGCGCCTTCGTGCGGGCCGCCTGCACGGTCGGGCTGGCGGAGGGCCGTCCGGCGATCGACCTCTACGCCCTATGGGCGGGGGAGCGCCTCGTTGCGATCAACGGCGCAGCGGCGGACCGGCGCCGCTGCTCGGGCATGTTCAACTCCTTCGACGTCGATCCGGCCGTCGCCAAGGCCGGCCCGGGCGAGCTCCTGTTCGTCCAGGTCATCGCCGAGCAGTGCCGGCGCGGCCTCGCGGAGTTCGACCTGGGCGTCGGCGAGGCCGTGTACAAGAAGGCCTTCTGCGACCGGGTCGAGCCCCTCGTCGACGTGATCCTGCCGGTGAGCGCCGCGGGGCGGCTCTACGCCTTCGCGGCGGCGCAGCTCCTGCAGGCCAAGGGCGCGATCAAGCGCCACGAATCGGCGATGCGCCTCGCCCGCCGGCTCCAGGCCCTGCTGCCGCGCCCCTGACCGGTCAGGCGGCGAGGTCGGCGACCGGGGCGCGCTCCCGGGCGACGAAGACGTCGCGGGCCCCAGCCTCCTTCGCCCGCTCGTAGAGGTCGACGAGCCCCGCGTCGGTCGGCTCGGCGCCGGAGGCGATCACGACGGCGTCCATTCTCGCGGCGAGGATCGGGAGCGGGCCGGACCCGTCCTGGAGGCGGCAGATCACCCAGGCATAGGTCTGGTCGAAGGCGGAGAGGGCGATCTCGATTCCGTCGCCCTCCTCGGCGAGGCGGTCGAGGGGGAGCAGACCCGGCCCGACCACGTGCAGGGCCGAGCCCGGTTCCCTGTCGATGACGTCGACGAAGGAGACGTCGCCCAGGACGAGGTCGGTGAACCCGGGGCGGTCGAGGTGGTCGCCGCCGGCCCGGTCGAGGTCGACGAGGAGCGCCCGGCCGCCGCGGCAGAGGCCGTGTGCGAGGTCCCGCGCGAGGGCGCCCGCCGGGTCGCTCGGCGAAAGCCCTGTGACGAGCACCCGCCGGCCCCTGGAGCCGACGGGCGTGGACGTCAGCCTGGCGAGAAGCGGCTGGAGATCGAAGCGCATCGTCTCCTGCGGGTCGCCGCGCCGGGGCCGGGCGGCCTCGTCCGGGAAGTCCGTCACGGTGGCGGATTCGCCGTGCTCGGCGGCCGCCTCCGGTGCGCGAGCCTTCGTGCGGGCGGGGGCGGCCGCGGGATCGGCCAGAATCTCGCGGCCGACGAGGGCCCCGATCACGAGGACGAGGGCGGCGAGCGTCGCGAAGAGGACGATCGGAAGCTTTTTCGGGAAGGACGGCAGTTGCGGCTCGATGGCCCGGGAGACGATCCGGGCGTCCGCGGGAGCCGCGTTCTCGGCGTCGCGGGCCTGCGCCTCGCGATAGCGCACCAGATAGGCCTCGAGCTGCTCGCGCTGGGTGCGGGCCTCCCGTTCGAGGGCGCGCAGCTGCACCTCGCTCTCGTTCGCCCGCACCGCCCGGGCGCTCTGGGCGTCGAGGGCGGATTGCAGGGTCTCGACCCGGCTGCCGGCGATGAGCGCGTCGTTCTCCAGCGTACGGGCGGTCCGCTCCGCGGCGCCGCGGATCTGCGCCTCGAGGTCGGCGACCTGGGCGTTGAGCTCCTTGATGCGGGGGTGCTCGGGCAGGAGCGTGCGCAGCTCGAGGGCGAGCTGGGCCCGCAGGTTCACCCGCTGCTCGAGCAGGCGGCGGACGAGGTCGTTGTTGGCGACGTCGGGGATCTCGAAGGTGCGGCCGGCCTTGATCATCTCGCGCAGGAGCTTCGCCTTGGCCTCCGCGTCGGCCCGGGCCGAGCGCGCCTGGGCGAGCTGCGTGTTCAGGTCGGCGAGCTGCTGCGTCACCATGGTCGCGTTGTTGGCGCCGATCAGCAGGCCCGAGGAGGCCCGGAACTGCTCGACCTTGGCCTCCGCCTCGGCGACGCGCCCGCGCAGGTCCTGGATCGCGGTGCCGAGCCAGGACGAGGCCGAGCGCGCCGTCTCCTTCTTCGCGCTCTCCTGCAGGGAGAGATAGAGCTCGGCGACGGTGTTGGCGCCCCGCGCCGCCAGCTCCGGGTCGCGGGAGCGGAACTCGATGGCGACCACCCGCGAGCGGCCCACCTGGTAGACGAGGAGGTGGCGGTAGAAGGTCTCGAGCACCCGCTCCTCCGGGGCCCGGTCGAGCGGGTTCTTGATCGCGCCGACGAGGATCAGGAGCTGGCGCACCGGGCCGAGCTCGCCGACGAGGGGGTCGAATTCCGGGTTGCCGACGAGATTGAGCCGGCGGATGGCCTCCCGGGCGAGGTCGCGGGACATGGCGACCTGGACCTGGCTCGCCACCGCCTGCTCGTCGATCTGCGGCTGCTGTTCGGTGCGGTCCTGATTCGGCCGGGTGAAGAAGCTCTCCCCCCGTTCCAGGAGGAAGCGGGCCTCGCCCGTGTATTCCGGCGTGACGAGGTTCACGTAGGCGGCGGAGACGAGGAAGGCGGCGGCGCCCACACCGAGCACGAGGCGCCAGCGGCCCCGCAGGGTCCGCCACACGTCGCCGAGATGGACCCCTTCCCGCGGACGGAGCGGGGCGCCGGCGAACTCTGCGGACACGGACTGGCTCATTGGGACGGCCTCGACGGCTACGCGGTCTCGGCCCGATCACACCTCATTAGGGTTGCCGTCGGGTTAAGGGCCGCCGGGAAGGGGACGAGACGTGATCCAGGGGCCGCGCCGGTGAGGCTTTGTTAACCATGCCGCACGTAATCCTTGGCTGCATCCCGGCGTCCAGGTCGCAGTCCCCATGAACCGGCGTACCGCACTCCTCGGCCTCCTCGCGCTGCCGCTCGCCGGCTGCCAGCACCCCTATTCGCCCGCGCTCGTCACCGGCGCGGTGGCGCAGCCCTACACCCTCGCGAGCGGCGACCGCCTGCGCATCATCGTCTTCGGCCAGGACAACCTCTCGAACCTCTACGCGGTCGACGGGTCCGGCCAGATCGTCATGCCGCTGATCGGTCCGGTGCCGGTCTCCGGCCAGCCGACCTACGCCGTCGCCCGGGCGATCGAGGGCAAGCTGAAGAACGGCTTCATCCGCGAGCCGAAGGTCACCGTCGAGGTCGACGCCTACCGGCCGTTCTTCATCCTCGGCGAGGTGGTGAACTCGGGCCAGTTCCCGTTCGTCAACGGCATGACGGTGCAGACCGCCGTCGCCATCGCCGGGGGCTTCTCGCCCCGGGCGGCGAAGGGCGAGGCGGAGGTCACCCGCTACGTCGGCGGACGCCTCGTCACCGGCACCGTGCCGATCGGCTATCCGGTGCGGCCCGGCGACACCATCGTCATCAAGGAGCGCTGGTTCTGACGCCAGTCGCCTCGCGGAGGAACCAAGCTTGAGCAAGCGGCGGCTGCGCGTCCTGCACGTCTTCCGGGCCCCCGTCGGAGGGCTGTTCCGGCACGTGGTCGACCTCACCCGGGCGCAGGTGGCGCGGGGGCTCGAGGTCGGCATCTTCTGCGATTCGTCGACCGGCGGCGACCGGGCGGCCTCCGTGCTCGAGGAGCTGCGCCCGAGCCTCGCCCTCGGCCTCACCCGGGTGCCGATGCGGCGCAACCCGAACCCGCTCGACGCCCTCGCCCTCCTCGCCCTGATGCGGACCTATGCCCGCCGGGAGCCGAACGTGCTGCACGGGCACGGCTCGAAGGGCGGCGTCTACGCCCGGCTCGCCTTCAACCGGCGGCTCGACCGGGACACGGTGCGGGCCTACACGCCCCACGGCGGCAGCTTCAACTACATGCCGGGCACCCCTTTGCACGGCCTCTACATGGGCGTCGAGGGGCTCCTCGCCCGGCGCACCGACGTGTTCCTGTTCGAGAGCGAGTACATCGCCCGCCGGTTCCGGGAGAGCGTCGGCGAGACCGACCGGGTGGTGCGGATCGTCCAGAACGGCATCGGCGAGGACGAGTTCGCCCCGATGGCGCACCAGGCGGACCCGTTCGACCTCGTCTATCTCGGCGAACTGCGCCCGGCGAAGGGCGTGGAGGTGCTCGTCGACGCCCTCGCCCTCCTGCGCGGGCAGGGCAAGCGCCTCACCGTGCTGATCGTCGGGTCGGGTCCGAGCGAACAGGACCTGCAGGCCCGGGCCAAGGCGGCCGGGATCTGGGATTCCGTCGCCTTCGTCGGCCCGCAGCCGATCCGGGCGGCGCTGGCGCGGGGCCGGGTCATGGTCATCCCGTCCCTCGCCGAGTCCCTGCCTTACGTGATCCTCGAAGCCGCCGCCGCCGCCCAGCCCCTCGTGGCGACGAACGTGGGCGGCATCCCCGAGATCTTCGGCCCCCATGCGGGCGTCCTCGTTCCGGCGAACCGGGTCGACGCCCTCGCCGCGGCGATCATCGCCAAGCACGAGCAGAGCGAGGAGGCCCGCATGGGCGAGGCCCGCGCGCTCAGCGACTTCGTGCGCAGCCGCTTCTCCCTCGACCGCATGGCCGACGGGGTGATCGCCGGCTACGAGGCGGCCTTCGCGGCCCGCGGCCTCGGCGCCCTCGTGGCCGCCCCCGCCGCGTCCTATTAAGGGTTCCTGAAAGCTCGCCCGCTACTGTCGCGCGACGGCAGCGCCGGCCCGGGCCGGCGCCACGCGACGGCGACCATGAGCGGCTTCGACATTCGCACCTTTCTCCAGGCGGCCTCGGCGGCGGCGACCGTCGAGGGCGGGCAGGCGCGTCCGGCGCGGCCCTCCGCCGCCGTGCCGACGGCGGAGGGCGTCGCCGGCGTGCCGATCCGGCAGAGCTATTCCCCGGTCGTGCTCGCCGGCTTCGTGCGCGCCCTCGAAT
>DATLFZ010000398.1:0-6013 GCA_035540795.1 Beijerinckiaceae bacterium
CGTGATGTGTCGGAAGCGCGCCGGCCCGGCCGAAACGCGAAGGGCCGGGACTGACCCGGCCGAAATCAGGCCCCTAGATGCGTCATGGGACCGGCTTCGTCAAGGGCGCGGTCGCCATCTCCCTTGACCCCGCGCTCACGCGGGTGAGCGTTCCCTCTCCCCGCTTGCGGGGAGAGGGTCAGGGTGAGGGGCCGGGCGAGCAGGCGAAGAGCGAGCAGGATGGTCCGCCTCGCGTACCCGCTGGCGCGAGGGCTCGTCCAACTCCTCGGAGAGGGGGCCCGCCCCCTCACCCCGGCCCTGTCCCCGCGGCGGCGGGGAGAGGGAACTGGCGTCCTTCGCCAGCGGGAAGGCTCTGGAGCGGCTCCAGGCGCGGCCCGGTGATGGGCGCCGAGGGCCCGGGGGCAACTCCTCCCCATGTTCCCGGCCTTGCGGGACGGCCACCGTGGGAGCCTCGGCGGATCAGGCCGGGCCGCGCGGGGTCAGCAGGCGGTCGCCGGGGAAGTCGTAGACGAGGCCGGTCTCGGTCCAGTCGGGGCTCGCGAGGCGCACGAGGTGCGGCGCGAGATCCTCCGGCGTACGCAGGGCCTGCGGATCCTCGCCCGGGAAGGCGGCGCGGCGCATGGCGGTGCGGAGCGGGCCTGGATTGACCAGCATGGCCCGGATCGCCGTGGTGCGGGTCTCCGCGGCGTAGGTGCGCACGAGCATCTCGAGCGCCGCCTTGGAGACGGAGTAGGGGCCCCAATAGGCGGTTGCGCCGTGGGCGGCGCCCGAGGAGACGAAGATCGCCCGCCCGGCGTCCGAGCGGCGCAGGAGCGGGTCGAGGGAGCGGATCAGGCGCCAGTTGGCGGTGAGGTTCACCGCCATCACCTCGTCCCAGAGCTTCGGCTCGATCTGGTGCACGGGGGCGATGGCGCCGAGCACGCCCGCATTGCCGAGGAGCACGTCGAGGCGGCCCCAGCGCTCGTGGATCGCGGCGCCGAGCCGGTCGAGGGCGTCGAAGTCCTTGAGGTCCGCCGGCACCAGCGTTGCCGTGCCCCCCGCGGCCGCGATCTCGTCGTCGACCTCCTCGAGGGCGCCCTGCGTGCGGGCGAGCGCGATGACGTGCGCGCCGGCCCGGGCGAGCGCGAGGGCGGCGGCCCGCCCGATTCCCCGCGAGGCGCCCGTGACGAGGGCGATGCGGCCGGCGAGGGCGCCCACTCAGTCGGCCTCCGCGAAGATCGCGAGCTTGCGCGGGGTCGCCACCGCGAGATCGGCGAGCGGCGTCGGGTAGTCGCCGGTGAAGCAATGGTCGGTGAATTGCGGCCGCACCGGGTCGCGCCGCTCGTAGCCCATGGCCCGGTACAGCCCCTCGAGGGAGAGGAAGCCGAGGGAATCCGCGCCGATATAGGCCCGCATGCCCTCGAGGTCGTGGGTCGCGGCCAGGAGCTTGTCCTTCTCCGGCGTGTCGATGCCGTAGAAGTCCGGGTGGCGGATCGGCGGGCTCGCGATACGGAAATGGACCTCCCGGGCGCCGGCCTCGCGCATCATGCGCACGATCTTCACGCTGGTGGTGCCGCGCACGAGGCTGTCGTCGACGAGGACGATGCGCTTGCCGGCCACCGCCGCGGCGTTGGCCGAGTGTTTTAGGCGCACCCCGAGCTCGCGCACGGGCTGGGTCGGCTGGATGAAGGTGCGGCCCACATAGTGGTTGCGGATGATGCCGAGCTCGTAGGGAAGGCCGCAGGCCTGCGCGAAGCCGAGCGCGGCCGGCACGCCCGAATCCGGCACCGGCACGACGATGTCGGCCTCGACGGGGGTCTCGCGGGCGAGCTCGGCCCCGGTCGCCTTGCGCACCGTGTAGACGCTGCGCCCGTTCACGATCGAGTCCGGGCGGGAGAAGTAGATGTACTCGAAGATGCAGGGCCGCATCGCCTGGGGCGGGGCGAAGCGGATCGACTCGATCCCGTCTTCGGTGATGATCACGACCTCGCCGTTGGCGATGTCGCGGACGTAGCGGGCGCCGATGATGTCGAGGGCGCAGGTCTCGGAGGCGAGGACGTAGCATCCCTGGAACTCGCCGAGAACGAGCGGGCGGATGCCGAGGGGGTCGCGGGCGCCGATCAGCTTCTTCGGCGTCATGGCCACGAAGGCGAACGCGCCCTCGATCTGGCGGATGGCGTCGATGAAGCGCTCGACGAAGCGCGGCTTGCGGCTGCGGGCGACGAGGTGGACGACCGCCTCGGTGTCGGTGGTCGACTGGAAGATCGCGCCCTCGCGCACGAGGGTGCGGCGGAGCGTCAGGCCGTTGGTGAGGTTGCCGTTGTGGGCGAGGGCGAAGCCGCCGCCGTCGAGCTCGGCGAAGAGGGGCTGGACGTTGCGCAGGATCGTGGCGCCGGTGGTCGAATAGCGCACGTGGCCGATCGCCTGGCGGCCTTCCAGGCGCTCGATGGTGGCGCGGTCCGAAAAACTGTCGCCGACGAGGCCGAGCTTGCGCTCCAGGTGGAACACGCGTCCGTCGTACGAGACGATGCCGGCGGCCTCCTGGCCCCGGTGCTGGAGCGCGTGCAGGCCGAGGGCGGTGATGGCGGCGGCGTCGGGGTGGCCGAAGATGCCGAACACGCCGCATTCCTCGCGCAGCGTGTCGCCGTCGAGATCGAACGGGTCGGTCCCGGCGGGCCGGGCGTCGCAGGTCGGGGCCATGGCGAAGTCCACCGGCGCGCGTGCCGGACAGGCCTATTTAGGGAGCGCGGGCGGCCGCGCCAACCGGGCGCGGGCCCGTGCCCACAGGGAAGGTCAGCTGCGCCGGCCCGGGGCGGGTCGCGCCGGCTCGGGCTCGGCCGGCGGCTCGGCCGGGTCGCCCTCGGGCGCGCGCTTGCGGATCTGCTTCAGGAGCCCTTCCGGGTTCTCCGGCAGCATGGCGACGAGGGAATGGCCCGAATTCTCGAGGAGCGGCCGGGCCTTGGCGTTGCTCGCCCATTCCGGCATCTTGCCCTGCGCGAGCCAGGCCAGGAAGACCCAGCCGACGACGCAGATCAGGAGCCCGCGCCCGGCGCCGAAGACGAAGCCGAGGGTGCGGTCGAGCGCTCCGATGCGCGAATCGAGGATCAGGTCCGAGATCTTCACGGTGACGATCGAGACCACGATCAGCGTCACCAGAAACACCGCCGCCATGGCGGCGACGAGGGCGACCGTGCCGCTGTTGATGTGCTTCTGCACGTAGGGCAGGACCATCGGGTGCAGGAACCAGGCGGCGGCCGCCGCCGCCACCCAGGCGCAGATCGCGAGCACCTCGCGGGTGAAGCCGCGCACCGCCGCGAGCAGGGCGGAGATCAGGACGACGCCGAGGACGACGAGGTCGAGGACGGAAACGGGCATGGGGGCCACTTCGTGAGGCGGCAGAGCCTGCCGCGGCGCGGTGTATAGCCGGTAAAGGCGCCTGCGTCACGGCTCCCTGCGTCGCACGCCGCGGGCGGCGATGCCGGCGACGAGATCGGCGATGTGGCCGAGCGGGACGGTGTCGATCGGCGCCCGCTCGGCCTCGCCCCGGGGCGCCGGCGAAACCGCCCGGGAGAAGCCGAGCTTCGCCGCCTCCTTGAGCCGGGCCTGGGCCTGCGCCACCGGCCGCACCGCTCCCGAGAGCCCGACCTCGCCGAAATAGACCGCGTCCGCCGGCAGCGCAGCCCCGGACAGGGACGAGACCAGCGCGGCGGCGGCGGCGAGGTCGGCGGCGGGCTCGGCGATGCGCAGGCCGCCGGCCACGTTCAGGTAGACGTCGTGCTGGCCGAGCCGCAGGCCCCCGTGCGCCTCGAGGACGGCCAGCACCATGGACAGGCGGCTCGGCCAGCACGACGTCTACCTCAACGTGGCCGGCGGCCTGCGCATCGCCGAGCCGCAGGCCCCCGTGCGCCTCGAGGACGGCCAGCACCATGGACAGGCGGCTCGGGTCCCAGCCGACCACGGCCCGGCGCGGCGTGCCGAGCGCGCTCGGCGCGACGAGGGCCTGGATCTCGACGAGGAGCGGCCGCGTGCCCTCCATGCCGGCGAAGACCGCGGTGCCGGGGGTGGCGAGGTCGCGCCCGGCGAGGAAGAGGGCCGACGGGTTCGGCACCTCGGCGAGGCCGCGGTCGGTCATCTCGAAGACGCCGATCTCGTCGGTGGGGCCGAAGCGGTTCTTCACCGCCCGGAGAATCCGGAAATGGTGGCCGGCATCGCCCTCGAACGACACGACCGCATCGACCATGTGCTCGACGACCCGGGGCCCTGCGATCTGGCCGTCCTTGGTGACGTGGCCGACGAGGATCAGCGCCGTGCCGCGGCTCTTGGCGAAGCGGATCAGCGCCTGCGCGCTCCCGCGCACCTGCGTGACGGTGCCGGGGGCCGATTCCACCGTCTCGGTCCACATGGTCTGGATCGAATCGATGACCGCGAGCGCCGGCGCCTCGCCCTCGGACAGGGTGGAGACGATGTCCTCGACATTGGTCTCGGCGGCGAGCTCGACCGGGGCGGCGGCGAGGCCGAGGCGCTCGGCCCGCAGGCGCACCTGCGCCACCGCCTCCTCGCCGGAGATGTAGGCGACGCGCCGGCCGCGGGCGAGCGCGGCGGCGGCCTGCATCAGCAGCGTCGACTTGCCGATGCCGGGATCCCCGCCCAGCAGGATCACCGAGCCGCGCACGAACCCGCCGCCGGTGACCCGGTCGAACTCGGCGATTCCGCACGGGGTACGCGGCGCCTCCCGGCTCTCGCCGGCGAGCGCCTCGAGGGGGAACACCCGGCCCTTCGCCCGCACGGGCCGCAGCGCCACCGGCCCCGCGGCCGGGGCCGCCGCCTCCTCGACGACGGTGTTCCAGCCGCCACAGGCCTCGCAGCGCCCCTTCCAGCGGCCGAACACGGCGCCGCAGGCCTGGCAGACGAAGGTGGGGTGCGACTTAGCCATTCACCCGCCGGCATAGGTTCGGGCGTAGCGCCGGCCGAGGCTCGTCAGGATCTCGTAGCCGATGGTGCCGGCGCGGCGGGCGACCTCGTCCAGGTCGAGCTCGTCGCCGATCAGCGTGACGCGGTCGCCTCGGCGCACCGCGCCGTCGGGCAGGGAGGTCACGTCGACGGCGATCAGGTCCATGGAGACGCGGCCGGCGAAGGGGCAGCGCCGGCCCGCGACGATCGCCTCGCCGGAGGGCGTGCCCGCCAAAGCCTTCCGGTCGGTGGCGCTGGCGGAGCGGGGATAGCCGTCGGCATAACCGACCGAGATCGTCGCGATCCGGCTCGGCCGACCGGCGGTCCATTGTCCGTTGTAGCCGACGGTCTCGCCGACGGCGGCTTCGCGCACCTGGATCACCCGCGCCTCGACCCGCACGACCGGGCGCATCGGGTTCGGCCGTCCCGGGGTCGGGTTGCCGCCGTATAGCGCGTAGCCCGGCCGGACGAGATCCGCCGGCACGTCGAGGAAGATCCCGGAGGAATTGGCGAGGGAGGCGGGCACGCCGGGGAAGGCGTCCCGGACCCGGGCGAAGGCCTCGATCTGCCGGCGGTTGAGGGGGTTCTCCGGCTCCTCCGCGGCGACGAGGTGCGTCATCAGGAGCGCCGGGCGGAAGGGCAGGGGGCCCACGTCCTCGGGCCGGAGGCCGAGCCGGTTCATGCCGGTGTCGACGTGGAGGGCCGCCGGCCCCTCGCCCCACTCGGCGATCTCCTCGGCCGATCCGAGCACGGGACGCAGGCCGAGGTCCCGGAAGGTGGCGCCGGTACCGGGCGGCAGGCCGTTGAGCACGTAGACGGTCGCGGCCGGGCAGGCGGCCCGCACGCGCGCCGCCTCGGACAGGAGCGCCACAAAGAAGGTGCGGCATCCGGCCCGGCCGAGGGCCGTCGCCGCGGGCTCGATGCCGATGCCGTAGGCGTCGGCCTTGATCACCGCCGCGCATTCGGCGCCGCCGGCCCGCGCCCCCAGCGCGCGCCAGTTCGCGACGAGCGCGCCGAGGTCGATCGTGAGCAGGCCGCCGGCCTCGGGGGGGCGCGCCGCCTCAATCATGCGAGGGCCGCGTCC
>DATLFZ010000399.1:0-2159 GCA_035540795.1 Beijerinckiaceae bacterium
GGTGGCTGGCGAGCGCCTCGAGCACGGCCATGCGCACGGCGACGCCCATCTCGACCTGCTCCTGGATCAGGGAGCGGGCGCCGTCGGCGACCTCGGAAGAGATCTCCACGCCCCGGTTCATGGGCCCCGGATGCATGACCAGCGCGTCGGGCTTGGCGAAGCCGAGTTTTTCGCCGTCGAGCCCGTAGTAGCGAAAATACTCCTTCACGGACGGGACGAAGGAGCCGTTCATGCGCTCGCGCTGGAGGCGCAGCATCATCACGATGTCCGCGTCCTTCAGGCCCTGCCGCATGTCGCGAAAGACCTCGACGCCGAAGCGCTCGATCCCGGCCGGCAGCAGGGTGGTCGGGGCGACGAGGCGCACCCGGGCCCCGAGCGCCTGCAGGAGGACGATGTTCGAGCGCGCCACCCGCGAATGCTGGATGTCCCCGCAGATCGCCACCACGAGGCCCTCGATGCGGCCCTTGTTGCGGCGGATGGTCAGCGCGTCGAGGAGCGCCTGCGTCGGGTGCTCGTGGGCGCCGTCGCCGGCGTTGACGACGGAGCAGTCGACCTTGCGGGCGAGCAGATGCACGGCGCCGGCCTGGTGGTGGCGCACGATGATGATGTCGGGCCGCATAGCGTTGAGCGTCGCGGCGGTGTCGATCAGGGTCTCGCCCTTCTTCACCGAGGACGAGCCGACCGACATGTTCATCACGTCAGCGCCGAGCCGCTTGCCGGCGAGCTCGAACGAGGCCTGCGTGCGCGTCGAGGGCTCGAAAAAGAGGTTGATCTGGGTGCGGCCGCGCAGGGTCGCCTTCTTCTTCTCGACCTGGCGGCTGACCTCGACCGCCTCGTCCGCCGCGTCCAAGAGCCCCTCGATGTCGGGCCGGGACAGGCCCTCGATGCCGAGGAGATGGCGGTGGGGATAGAAGGCGGTCATCGCGGCCAGCTATAGTGGAGCGGGCGGCGGCGGCAAGGGCGCGGGCATGGCGACGCACGAGGTCTTCAACCAGACGCCGCCCTTCGTCGACGAGAACCTGGTCGCGTCCGATCGGCCGCTCCTCGATGCCCTCGAGGCGAACGGCGTCGATGCGGAGGCGGCGGGGCTTCTCGCCTGGGGCGCCGAATGGGGCGCCGCCGAGCGCCTCGATCTCGGCCGTCTCGCCAACGAGAACCCGCCGCGGCTCAGGACGCACGACCCCCTCGGGGTCCGGGCCGACGTGGTCGAGTTCCATCTGGCCTGGCACGCCCTGATGAGCGCCTCCATGGCGGCCGGGCTGCACGCCCCGTGCGGCACCCCGGCCGAGCACGTCGCCCGGGCCGCCCGGCTCTACGTGGCGGCCCAGGTCGAGACCGGCCACGTCTGTCCGCTCACCATGACCCACGCCGCCGGGGCGGCCCTCGCCGCGGAGCCCGAGCGTCTGGCCGAGTGGCTGCCGCGCCTCTCCGCCCGCGCCTACGACCCGCGCTTCCTGCCGTTCCGGGAGAAGGGCGCCGTCACGATCGGCATGGGCATGACCGAGAAGCAGGGCGGCACCGACGTGCGGGCGAACACGACCCGGGCCGCGCCGGACGGCGAGGGCTACCGCCTCACGGGTCACAAGTGGTTCCTGTCGGCGCCCATGTGCGACGCCTTCCTGGTCCTGGCCCAAGCCCCGGGCGGGCTGACCTGCTTCCTGCTGCCCCGCTTCCGCCCGGACGGGAGCGTCAATTCCCTGCACCTGCAGCGGCTCAAGGACAAGCTCGGCAATCGGTCGAACGCCTCGGCCGAGGTCGAGTTCGAAAACGCCTTCGCCTGGCGCATCGGCGAGGAGGGCCGCGGCATCCGCACCATCATCGGGATGGTGCAACTCACCCGGCTCGACTGCGCCGTCGCCTCGGCCGGACTCGTGCGCATGGCGCTGACCCTCGCGGTCCACCACGCCCGCCACCGCGCCGTGTTCCAGAAGAAGCTCGTCGACCAGCCGGCCATGCGCCTCGTCCTCGCCGACCTGGCGCTGGAGGCGGAGGCCATGACGGCGCTCGCGATCCGCCTCGCCCGCAGCGTCGGCGACCGGGCCGAGGCGACCCGGGCGCGGCTCCTCACGCCGGCGACGAAGTTCCACGTCTGCAAGGCTGCCGCTGGGCTGATCTACGAGGCGATGGAGTGCCTCGGCGGCAACGGCTACGTGGAGGAG
>DATLFZ010000400.1:0-2831 GCA_035540795.1 Beijerinckiaceae bacterium
GGCGAACCCGGGGGCGGAAACGGCTCGGGGGAGGGACATCGCCGGCTCGTGAGAATCGGGGGCGATCCTACCCGCTTCCGGGCGGGCGGACATGCGTCGCCGCGTCCCTGGAATTCTTCCAACGAAGGCTTACGGTCACCGGGGCGGAGGACCCCCATGAACCTGATGACGAGCCCGGCGGAGATGAGGGCCGCGGCGGCGCGCCCGGCCGACCACCCGCCGGTGAAGGCGGGCCGCATCGGCGTCCTGCTCATGAACCTCGGCACGCCGGAGGCGACCGACTACTGGTCCATGCGGCGCTACCTCAAGGAGTTCTTGTCCGACCGGAGGGTGATCGAGACGCCGCGCCTCTTGTGGTGGCCGCTCCTCAACCTCGTCATCCTGTCGAAGCGGCCGCAGGCCAAGGGCCGCGACTACGCCTCGATCTGGAACAACGAGCGGAACGAGGGACCCCTCAAGACCATCACCCGCAGCCAGGCCGAGCAGCTCGCCGCGTCCCTGCGGGAGACGGCGGGCGGCCGGATCAGCGTCGACTGGGCCATGCGCTACGGCAAGCCGGCGGTGCGCGAGCGCATCCAGGCGCTCCTCGACGAGGGCTGCGACCGCATCCTCCTGGTGCCGCTCTACCCGCAGTACTCCGCCGCGACCACCGCCACCGCCTGCGACCACGCCTTCCGCGCGCTCATGGACATGCGCTGGCAGCCGGCCGTGCGGGTGTCGCCGCCCTATCACGACGACCCGGCCTACATCGACGCGATCGTGTCGAGCATGCAGGCGGACCTCGCGAAGCTCGCCTTCGAGCCCGAGGTGGTGCTCGTCTCCTTCCACGGGGTGCCCGAGTCCTACCTTCTCAAGGGCGACCCGTACTACTGCCACTGCCACAAGACCTGGCGGCTGATGCGGGAGGCGACCGGCTGGTCGCCGGAGCGCCTGCGGATGAGTTTCCAGTCCCGCTTCGGCAACGAGGAGTGGATCAAGCCGTATACGGACGAGATCGTGAAGGGCCTCGCCGAAAGCGGGGTCAAGCGCCTCGCCATCGTGGCCCCCGGCTTCTCCGCCGACTGCCTCGAGACGCTGGAGGAGCTCGACGTGGAGAACCGGGAGATCTTCCTCCACAACGGCGGCGAGGACTTCGCCTACCTGCCCTGCCTGAACGACGGCGAGGCCGGCATGCGGGTCATCCGCACCATCGTCGAGCGGGAGCTGCAGGGCTGGATCTGACCCGCCTTCGCCCGTTGCGTTCACCGCGGCTCAACCACGTGCGCTGACCAAACCGCAAGCTCTCCCCGCTAAGGCTCGTCCCGGACAGGTCACGCAGAGGACCACGGGATGCTCAGGCAGGGTGCGGCCGCCTTCGCGGCGGCGTTGATGGCGTGCGCCGTCGAGGCGCGGGAAGTGGTGCGGTTCGAGGCGGCGGTGCGCCCCGGCACGATCGTGGTGCGCACCGCCGAGCGCCGGCTCTACCTCGTCCTCGGGGACGGCACGGCGCTGCGCTACCCGGTGGCGGTCGGCCGCCCCGGCAAGCAATGGTACGGCTGGGCCTTCGTCGACGGCAAGTACGTGCAGCCGGCCTGGTCCCCGCCGGCGGAGGTCAAGCGCGACAACCCGCGCCTGCCGGACGTGATCCCGGGCGGCTCGCCGCGCAACCCGATGGGCGCCCGGGCGCTGACCCTCGACCGGGGCGAATACGCCATCCACGGCACCAACGACCCGCGCTCGATCGGCACCTTCGCCAGCTACGGCTGCATCCGCATGCACAACCGGGACATCGCCGACCTGTTCGAGCGCGTCGGCGTCGGCACGCCGGTGGTGGTGACGCGCTAGCGGCGGGGCGCCGGACGCGCGGGTGGCGGGCCTCCCCCTTCATTGGTGGAAAGCCGCGACGAGCGCCGTTGACAAGCGCCGCTTGTCAACCGATCTTGCGCGAGGCGCCTGCGACGGGTGCGCGGTCCGGGAAAGAATGGCGTGCGGTTCCGGGACAAGCGCCTCAGGAGGCTGTTCGAGAAGGACGACCGCAAGGGGCTCAACCCGAGTCATGTGGAGGCGATCCGGGACATCCTCTCGGCCCTCTCCGCCGCCACGAGCCCCGGCGACCTCGACCTGCCCGGATTCGAGCTCCACCCGTTGAAGGGGAAGCTGAAAGGTTATTGGGCGGTGTCCGTGAACGCCAACTGGCGCATCGTCTTCCGCTTCGAAGGGACCGAAGCCACCGATGTCGACTACCTCGACTACCACTGACGCGAAGGGCGCGCCCATGAAGGCCCCCGTCCACCCGGGCGGGCTCCTCAAGCGGCGGGTCCTTCCGGCGACCGGACTCTCGGTGACGGCGGCCGCCCGGGTGCTCGGCGTCACGCGCCAGGCCCTGAACAACCTCGTCAACGAAAAGAGCGGCGTCTCGCCCGAGATGGCGATGCGTCTCTCGCTGGCCTTCGGCAGCACCCCGGAGTTCTGGCTCGCCATGCAGGCGAACCACGATCTCGCCAAGTTGCGCGCCAGCGGACGAACCCTCGGCGTCGCCCGCGTCCAGCCCGCCTCCGCCTGAGTCCGCGCCGGGTCAGCGGTAGAGGTCGGCCCGGGTCGGCGGCAGGCCGGAGGGGCCGCGCTTCCGGCGCGAAGTGAGCGTCTGGTAGAGGCACACCGTGTTGCGCTCGAAGGCGATCGAGCAGCCGGCGAGATAGACGAGCCACATCCGGGTCTTGACCTCGCCGACCTCCGCCACCGCCGCGTCGTAGTTGGCGAGCAGCCGGTCGTGCCAGTGGCGGCAGGTGCGCTGGTAGTGCTCGCGCCAGCCCTCCACGTCGTGGACCTCGAAGCCGTGCCGCTCCAGGCTC
>DATLFZ010000401.1:0-14731 GCA_035540795.1 Beijerinckiaceae bacterium
CGGGCCGACATCGTCGTCCTCGACCGCGAGCACCCCTCCCTCGCCGCGGCGGACGGCGACACGATCCTCGACGCCTGGATCTTCTCCGCCGACAACGGGGCCGTCGCCGACGTGATCTGCGGCGGCCGGCATGCCGTCGCCGAAGGGCGCCATCGCGACCGCGGGCCGATCCTCGCCCGTTACCGGGAGACGGTGCGCCGGCTCGACGCCCTCTGACCCCGCGTTGCGGCCGCGCCGGGGCCGATGCTAAGGCGGGCCGAACCAAAGGAGACGTCCATGGATCTCGGTCTTGCCGGCAAGCGCGCCCTCGTCCTGTCCTCGAGCCGGGGCCTCGGCCGCGGCGTCGCCGAGAGCCTCGCGGCCGAGGGCGCGAACGTGATGATGACGGCCCGCAGCGGCGACCGGCTGCAATCGGCCGTGGAGGCCATCAACGGCCGCGGCCAGGGCCGGGCCCACGCCTTCGTGGCCGACCTCAAGAACGACGTCGAGAAGATCCACAAGGCGGCGATGGACGCCCTCGGCGGGATCGACATCCTGGTCGCCAACACGGGCGGGCCGCCGGCCCGCACCGCGCTCAACGTCCAGCCGGACGAGTGGATGCCCCAGTTCGAGGCCATGGTGGTGCCGGTCTTCAGGCTCGCGGCGCTGGTCCTGCCGGGCATGCAGGAGCGCAAGTTCGGGCGCATCCTGACCATCGCCTCCACCGGCGTGCAGCAGCCGATCCCGAACCTCGTGATCTCGAACGCCCTGCGCTCCTCCATCGTCGGCTGGTCCAAGACCCTGTCGGCGGAGGTCGCCAAGGACGGGATCACGGTCAACGTGGTGCTGCCCGGGCGTATCGAGACCGACCGCACGGGCGAACTCGACGCGGCCAACGCCAAGGCGCAGGGCAAGACCGTGGAACAGGTCGCGGAGGCCTCCCGGGCCATGATCCCGGCGGCGCGCTACGGGCGCGTGCAGGAATTCGCGGACGTGGTCTGCTTCCTCGCCTCCGAGCGGGCGAGCTACGTCACCGGCTCCTCGATCCGGGTCGACGGCGGGGCCGTGCGCTCGATCTGACTATTGCCGCACCGGCGGTTGCGGCGGCGCCGGCGGCGGGATCACCGGGGTGGTGCCGGGGTCCGGCACCGGCGCCGGGACGGTCATGTCCGGGGCGATGCCGGGCTCCGGCCGCAGCACGCCGTCGGTGCGGTCGAGGCGGTCGGTGAGCGTCTCGCCGGGTCGGACGGTGCCGGTGGCGCGCGGATCCTGCGGCGGGCGATCGGTGCCGGGGGTCGCGCCCGGAGCCGGCGCCTGCGCGAACGCGGCGGAGGTCGCCAGCGCGAACGCCGCCAGGGCTGTGGCGATCTTCATGGGCCGTTCCTCTTTCCAAGAGAACCGGCCGCGCCGGGCCGGGTTCCTCAGGCCGGCCGGGCCCAGGGCCAGTTCAGGGCCACGAGCCCCCACCAGATCAGGAAGAAGAACACCGCCGTGAGCGTCGCCACGACGGTGACGGGCCCGTAGCCCCAGGCGAGGCTGTAGGGCCAGATCGGCAGCACGGCGAGCATCAGCGCGAGCAGGAGCGTGAGCAGGATGAAGCCGAGCATGGGGTCCCTCCCGCCGGTCTCGGGATCACCGGCGCAGGGCGAACCGCGCCGCGCCGCCCGCGTTCCGGCGCGGCTCGGACCGGGGCCGGTCCTCACGCCCCGGGCTCGCCGACCGGCCCTCGCTCCAGGGAAAAACCCTCGTCGAGCCAGCCCGTGACGCCGCCCGCCATGATCTTGACCGGCCGGCCCAGCCGGGCGAGCCGCAGCGCCCCCCGGGCCGCCCCGTTGCAATGGGGCCCGGCGCAATAGGTCACGAAGAGCGTCTCCGGCGGCCACGCCGCCATCCGCGACGCCACGATCTTCCCGTGCGGGATGTTGATCGCGCCCGGCACGTGGCCGCGGGCGAACAGGTCCGGGCCGCGCACGTCGAGGAGCACGAAGTCGGCTCCCTTCGAGAGGGCGTCGTGCACGTCCCAGCAATCGGTCTCGAACGTGAACTCGGCGGCGAAATGGGCCTCGGCCTCGGCGGACGGGGCGGCGGGGATCGCGGTGACGGCGCTGGGCATCCTGGGACTCCGTGGGCGGCTCCGCGGATCGTCGCGCCGGTGACGCCGCCCCGGCAATCGGCCAGAATGCCATCCATGAGCAAGATCGCGCCAACCGGCCCCCTCGTCGTCGCCGCCGTCTACGACGGCCTGTGCACCTTCGAGTTCTCGATCGTGGCCGAGATCTTCGGCCTTCCCCGGCCCGAGATGGGTCCCGGCTGGTACCGGTTCGCGAGCGCGGCGATCGAGCCGGGTCCGTTGCGCGCCCATGGCGGCCTCCGCGTTGAGACGGAGGGCGGCCCGGAACTCCTCGACGCCGCCGACCTCGTGGTCGTGCCCGGCTGGAAGGGCGCGGACGTGGACGTGCCCCCCGCCTTCGCCGCACGGCTGCGCGCCGCCTGGGAGCGCGGCGCGCGCATCGCCTCGATCTGCTCCGGCGCCTTCGTCCTCGCCGCGACCGGGCTCCTGTCGGGTCGCCGGGCGGCGACGCACTGGCGCTACGCCGAGCGCCTCGCGCGCCGCCATCCGGACATCCGGGTCGATGCGCGGGTCCTCTATGTGGAGGAGGAGCGCCTGTTCACGTCGGCGGGAAGCGCCGCCGGGATCGATCTGATGCTGCACATCGTGCGCCGGGATTTCGGCGTCGCCGCCGCCAACGCGGTCGCCCGGCGGCTCGTCGTGCCGCCCCATCGTAGCGGCGGCCAGGCGCAATACGTCGAGCGCCCGGTCGCGCCGGAGGGGGCGGGGCGGCTCTCCGTCCTCCTCGACAGCATCCGGGCGGATCCCGGCCGGCCCTGGACGGTGGAGCGGATGGCGCGCGACGCCGCCATGAGCCCGCGCACCCTGCAGCGCCGGTTCGCGCAGGCGACGGGGGAGCCCCCCGGGACCTGGATGGTGGGGCTGCGGGTCGAGGAGGCGAAGCGGCTACTCGAAGCGACCGCGCTCTCCGTCGAGGAGGTCGCGGCGCGGGCCGGGTTCGGCAGCGTGGAGGCCCTGCGCCACCACTTCCGCGCCCGGGTCGGCCTGTCGCCGAAGGCGTACCGCGCGACCTTCGCCCCGCCGCCCGGCCCTGCGCCGCCGCCTGCGGGGCGCCCGCCGTTTCGAGGGAGGGCGCCGGCGGGGTGACGGTCAGGTGGCCGCGACGAGTTCGACCCGCAGGCGCGTGCCGGTCGCCGCCGCGATGCGCGCCAGGGTCTTGGTCGACGGCATGTGGCCGCCGCTCTCCCACCGGGCCACCGTCGCCTGCGAAGTACCCACCTTCTCGGCGAGTTGCGCCTGCGTGAGTCTCGCCCGATGGCGCGCCTCCGCGATGGCGAACGCGATCTCCATCTCCGGACTGACCTTGTCGTAGGCGGCGCGAAAAGCCGGATCGGCCATCCACCGGTCCCTGAGCTCCTTGAACGCGATCGTCATCAGAGCACCTCTCGCGAGCGAGCGAGCACCAATTCGAGCCAGCGCCGCGGCGTCTTGCGCGTCTTCTTCATGAAGGCCGCCACGATGACGACGCGGGCGCCGCGCGCGGTGACGTACAACGCCCGCCCCTCGTTGCCTGCCGCGCTTGGCCGCATCTCCCAGAGCTTATCCTGGACATGCTTCACCGTGGGGCTTCCGGACGTTGGTTAGACCTATCATTTCGGACGCGCTCGAGGATCTTGACGAGCGCGGCCCGCACCTCGACCGGCCAAGCCTCGATCTCAGCCGCTACAGCTTGATCGAGAACCTCGACCTGCCACTTCATGAAAATTCATGCCAGAAAAGGCATTTTTCAAGTCCGGGAGGGCCAGAGCTCCGACAGGCTCACGCCGCCGCCTGCGGGGCGCCGGCCATTTCCAGGTAGAGCGCCCGCAGGCGGCGGGTGAGCGGGCCGGGGCGGCCGTCGGCGACCGCGCGGCCGTCGATCTTCACCACGGGCATGACGAAGCTCGAGGCGCTGGTGATGAAGGCCTCGGCAGCCTCGTGCGCCTCCTCGATCGAGAACAGGCGCTCCTCGACCGCGAGCCCGTTCTCCTCGGCGAGGCGGATGACGGCCTTGCGGGTGATGCCGGGCAGGATCGCGTTCGACAGCGGCCGGGTGACGATGCGCCGGTCGCGGGTGATGACGAAGGTGGTCGAGGAGGCGCCCTCGGTGACCTTGCCGTCCTCCACCATCCAGGCCTCGCCGACCCCCGCCTCCGCCGCCGCCTGCTTGGCGAGCACCTGCGCGATCAGCGCCACCGACTTGATGTCCCGTCGCTTCCAGCGCAGGTCCGGCACGGTGATCACGGCGATGCCGGTCTCGGCCTGGGGCGAGCGGGTGATGTTCTTGGGCTGCGTGAACATCACCACCGTCGGCTTCACGTCCTTGGGGAAGGCGAATTCCCGTTCCGCCGCGCCGCGGGTCACCTCCATGTAGACGGTGCCCTCGACGAGGCCGTTGCGGCGCACGAGCTCCTCCTCGAGGCGGATCCACTCCTCCGCCGAGTACGGGTTCTCGATCCGGATCTCCTTCAGCGAGCGGTCGAGGCGGGCGAGATGGGCGTCGTTGTCGACGAGGCGCCCGTTCACCACCGCGCTCACCTCGTAGATGCCGTCGGCGAACAGGAAGCCCCGGTCCATGATCGGGATCGAGGCCTGCTCGAAGGGGACGAAGGCCCCGTTGACGAAGACGATGCGGGACACGGGGCCTCTCCTGCGGCTGGTTGGGCGACAGGAAGCATGCCCCCGCGGGCCCCGCAAGGGGCTTGCCGCCGCCGTCCCGGAGGGACATGAGGGGGAACGAACATCCGGAGCCCGCCCATGCTCGACCCCAACGCCGCCGGCGTCTACGCCATCGCGCCGACCCCCTTCCACGACGACGGCCGCATCGACGAAGCCTCGATCGACCGCATGAGCGACTTCTACCGGGAGGCCGGCTGCGACGGCATCACCGTGCTCGGCATCATGGGCGAGGCGCCGAAGCTCGAGCCCGAGGAGGCGGTCGCCGTCGCCACCCGGGTGATCCGCCGCTCCCGCCTGCCGGTGATCGTCGGCGTGTCGGCGCCGGGCTTCGCCGCCATGCGCACCCTCACCCGGGCCGTCATGGACGCGGGCGCCGCCGGCGTCATGATCGCGCCGACCTCGAACCTGCGCACCGACGACCAGATCGTCGGCTACTACCGCCAGGCGGCGGAGGCGGTCGGCGACGTGCCCTGGGTCATCCAGGACTACCCCCTGACGCTGAGCGTCGTCATGACGCCGGCCGTGATCCGCCGCATCGTCATGGACAACCCGGCCTGCGTGATGCTCAAGCACGAGGACTGGCCGGGGCTCGAGAAGATCTCGGCCCTGCGCGGTTTCCAGAAGGACGGCTCGCTGCGGCCGCTTTCGATCCTGTGCGGCAACGGCGGCCTGTTCCTCGATTTCGAGATGGAGCGCGGCGCCGACGGTGCCATGACCGGCTACTGCTTCCCGGACATGCTGGTCGACGTGGTGCGGCTGTCGAAGGCCGGCCGGCGCGACGCCGCCCACGACCTCTTCGACGCCCACCTGCCGCTGATCCGGTACGAGCAGCAGCCGGCGATCGGCCTTTCCGTGCGCAAGTACGTGATGAAGCGCCGCGGCATCCTGGCCTCGGACGCGCAGCGCAAGCCCGGCACGGCACTTTCGGCGACCGCGAAGGCGGAGGTCGACTACCTCCTCGCCCGCCTGAGCCGCCAGGACGAGCGCGCCGGACGGCTCGCGGCGTAGGGGCTCAGCGGGCGCTGCCGAGGATCGCGATCGCCACCTTGGCGCCCTCGCCGTCCGCGGCGAGGCGGAAGCCGAGATGGGTCAGATCCGGGTCGAGCAGCCGGCCCCGCTGGCCCGGATCGTCGAGCCACTGCTCCCGGAAGGCGCGCACGTCCGCGACGGTCGGTTCGGCGCCGCAGCCGCCGCAGGCCGCTGCGAGCACCGTGACTGAGCGCCAACGCACGCGCTCGCCGGACGGGATCGCGTCGAGCGGATCGCCCGCCCGGCCGAGGTCGAATTCCGCCACGTCCGTCTCCGGCGCGAGGCGTTGCGCCGCGGTGGCGAGCGCGTCGGAGGCTTCGAGCGCCGGCGCGCCCTGCCGTTCGCGCGCCCGGTTGATCAGTCGAACCGCCTGGGAGGTGTGCTCGTCCGGGGCGAGGGCTTCGGCCTGCTCGCCGGGCTGCAGGCCGCGGGGGCGGCCCGGGCCGGAGAAGGTCTGCACGGCGAACTCGTTTCCGTCCCGCACCGCGATGCCGAAGCCGAAATGCGAGAGACCCTCCCGGAGGATGTTCTCCCGGTGGCCGGGGCTGTCCATCCAGCCGCGATGGTTGCGCTCGACGTCCTCGGGCGTCGGCGGCGCCGGGCAGCCCCGGCAGCGGGCGATGTTCTCGGCCACGAGGCGCCAGCGGCTGCCGCCCGCCTCCCGGTAGCGGTCCTGCACCGTGTCGCCCTCAGGGGATTCGTGGGCGAAGAAGTCCCGCGCGAGCATGTCCTCGGCATGGGCCTGGGCCGCTTCGTCGAGCCGGTCCTCGAGGCGGAGCGGCTCGAGGTCCCGCTCCCGGCGCTCCCGGTTCACGAGCTCGAGCGCGCGCTCGCGCAACGCCGGCAGGTCCCCGGTATCCGGCGTCTGCGCCGCCGCGGGTCCGCACAGCAGGAGTGCGACGAGGAGCGGAAAGCGGATGGAAGAGCGTCCCAGCGGCATGGAAGGTCCCTCGGTCCGCGCCAACCGCGCCCTCTGGAAACGGGTTCCCGTCCGGTCGAGCCGGCGGCAGGTGATCGGGGAGCGTCCGCCAGCGTACCCGAAGAATGGCAGGCCTTGCGCCCAGGCCTGCAACGGCCGCCGCGATCCGCGCTTACCCCTGACCCGGCGCCCCACCTCCGGGTTGGCTCAACGACACGGGCGCTCGGGCAGACTCGTCCCCGCTTCCCGCGGGGACCTTTTTCGCGTCGCGCGGCGGGGGTAACGGGAAAGGGCCGGCGGGAGACCGCCGGCCCCTCTTCTCGCGTCCCCCGGCGCTGTCGCTACTGCCAGACGCGGAAGTTGCCGCGCTCGTTCCCGGCGGTGCGACGCCAGCCGCGGTTCTGGTCGCGATAGTCGTCCATGGCGTCGATGTCCTCCTCGGTCACGCCGCGCAGGTAGAGCTGGTCGCCGCGGATCCAGAAGCGGTCCATGGGGAACGCCACCCGGTCCTCGCCGAAGCCGAGGAAGCCGCCGGACGCGACGATCACGTAGTGCTGGTTCGTCCTCGGATCGAGCACGATCTCGTGGACGCTGCCCAGCCGCTCGCCGCGGAAGTTGTGGACGTTCATCCGCTGCACCTCACTGAACGAGAGCGGACGGGTCTGCGCGAGGGGCTGCGCCCCGACCGCGCCGGTCGCCTGCGGATCGGTCGCGCCGACCCCGAGGCGGTCACGCACGCCGCGCCGCTGGTCCTCGGTGATGGCGAGGCGCTCCTGCCGCTGCTGCTGCTGCGCGGTCGCGGGCTGTTGGGCCTGCGGCTGCACGGCCGCCTGCTGTCCGGGCTGGGCCTGACCTGGCTGCGCCTGCTGACCAGGCTGGCGCTGCTGCGCCGCCGCGGCCTGCTGCGGCTGCTGGCCCGGCTGAGCCTGCTGGCCGGGCTGACCCGGCTGCATCTGCTCGAAGCGGACCTGCGGCTGGCCTTCCGCCTGCTGGAAGCGGATCTGCGGCTCGCCCATGCGCTCGTAGCGCACCTGCGGCTGACCCTCGCGCTGGACCTGGACCTGCGCCTGCTGCTGCTGGTCCCGCGGCACCTGGGTCACGACCTGGGGCTGCTCCCGCTGGACCTGGACCTGCGGCTGCTGCTGCGGCTGCTGAACCTGGACCTGCGGCTGCGGCTGGTGCACCCGCACCTGCGGCTGAGCCTGCGACACCTGCACCTGCGGCTCGGGCATGCGCACGATGATCTCCGGCTGCGGCTGCTGCACGGTGATCGTCGGCGGCGCCTGACGCACGATGATCTCGGGCATCGGCTGGCGCACGTTCACGCTCGGCGGCTGCTGCGTGACCTCGATCCGCGGCGCGGCCTGCTCGACGGCGATCTGCGGCGCGGGCTGCTGCACCACGATGCGCGAGCCTTCCTGCTGCTGACCCGGCTGGGCCTGCGCCGTGCGGACGTCGTGGCCGGCTTGCGCCATGCGCTGCACGCCCTCGCGGCAAGCCTGCTGGTTGTTGGCCTGCTGCCACTGGCGCGCCTGTTCGATGGTGACCGGCGGCTGCTGGCCGCGCGGCTGCGCCTGCTGGCCGGGCTGCGCACCCGCCTGCCCGGGCTGGGCCCCTGCCGCCTGACCCGGCTGGCCGGGCTGACCCGGACGGGCCTCGGCCTGCTGACCGGCCGGACGCGCCTGCGCGCCCTGACCGCCGGCCTGATGCCGCTCGAGGTAGTTCACGAGGAGCACGCAGTCGTTCTGGACTTGCGCGCCGGGCTGCTGGCCCTGTTGGCCAGGTTGTTGAGCTGGAGCTTGCGCTAGCGCCGCCGAGATGAGCGCGGTCGAGCTGAGCACCACGGACAATGCCATCCGCTTCATGGGGTCACCTCCTCTGAGTTTGGCATGGGTGGTGAACAGAGCGGCTGCGAGCAGCGTTCCGAGCTTCGCCGGAGGTTCCCGGTACGCTAACGGACGATGCCCTCACTCGATCCGGATCAGCGGCAGGCCGCTCGACGGATCCTCCTTGCGGCGCAGGTGGGCCGGCGCCTCCGTGACGAGGATCTCCAGGGTCGGACGGACCGTGCCGCTCTTCAGGTGGCCGCCCACGCAGGAGCCGTCGCGGCGGCCGAGCACCGTGTGCAGGTGGAGCTTCGGCTTGTCCCCTTCCGAGAGGGTGATGTCCCCGTTGAGCGACAGCACCTCGACCTGTTCGGGGACGGGAATGTCCTCGTAGGCCTTGGTCTCCCAATCCCAGAAGGTGACGACGGCCTCGCTGAAGGCGCCGATCGCCGTGACCTGCGCCGCCGACAGGTGCTCCGCCTCGGCGAAACGCTGCAGGCAGCCCATGATCTCGTCCCCGGTGGCGAGGACGACCGCGAAGGTGCGCAGGCCGTGCGCGTCGTGGAGAAGCTTCGATCGCATCCGCACCTCCCGGGCTTCGCCGGCGCAACCGGCGAGGGGCGCCCCAGTTCCGGATCCGTTGGTCCGCTGGCGTACGCAGTGGATCGGAACCGGCTCCGGCGGGACCGGTTCACCGGGTGCGGGCTCGGCGTTCCGGCGCCGCGCCTTCGCGCGCCGCGAGGGAGATGCAGATGGCCACCACCGCCGCCGACGTCATGGTGCAGGGGCTGATCGACTGGGGGGTCGACACGATCTTCGGCATCCCCGGCGACGGCATCAACGGCATCATGGAGAGCCTGCGGCAGCGCAAGGACGACATCCGCTTCGTCCAGGTGCGCCACGAGGAGGCGGCGGCCTTCATGGCCTGCGCCTGGGCCAAGTACACCGGGCGGCTGGGCGTCTGCCTCGCGACCTCCGGTCCCGGCGGCATCCACCTCCTCAACGGGCTCTACGACGCCAAGCTCGACGGCCAGCCGGTGCTCGCCATCACGGGCCTGCAGTTCCACGACCTCATCCACACCCATACCCAGCAGGACGTGGAGCTCGACAAGCTTTTCATGGACGTGTGCGTCTACAACAACCGGATCATGAGCCCGAGCCACGTGGAGAACGTGGTCGAGCTCGCCTGCCGCACGGCGCTCGCCTATCGCGGCGTGTCGCACATCACCATGCCGGTCGACCTGCAGTCGCATTCGTTGAAGTCGGCTCAGCGTTCCAAGCGGAACATCCCCGACCACGTCTCCGATCTGATGGCCGAGAGCGCCCACGTGCCGACCGACGATCAGCTCGCCAAGGCGGCGGCGATCCTGAACGAGGGGAAGAAGATCGTCGTGCTCGCCGGCCGCGGCGCCCTCGGCGCCCGTGACGAGGTGATCGCGGTCGCCGAGCGCCTCGGCGCTCCGATCGGCAAGCCGCTCCTCGGCAAGGGCGTGGTGCCGGACGAGCACCCGCTGACCACCGGCGGCACGGGCCTCCTCGGCACCCGCCCGTCGCAGGACGCGCTCGAGAACTGCGACACGCTCCTGATGGTCGGCACGAGCTTCCCCTACATCGAGTACTACCCGAAGCCCGGCAGCGCGAAATGCGTGCAGATCGAGCTCGATCCCAAGCGGATCGGGCTGCGCTACCCGTGCGACGCCGCCCTCGTCGGCGATTCCGCGCGCGTCCTGCGGATGCTCCTGCCCAAGCTCGACCACCACCAGGACCGCTCGTTCCTCGAGACGGCGCAGAAGGGCATGGCGAGCTGGCGCGAGCTCATGCACGAGCGCGGCACCCGCACGGACATGCCGATGAAGCCGCAGGTGGTCGCCCACGAGCTCAACAAGCTCCTCGCGGACGACGCGATCCTGGCGACCGATTCCGGCACCATCACCACGTGGATCGCCCGCCACGTCGACATCCGCGGGGACATGATGTTCTCGTGCTCGGGCAACCTCGCCACGATGGCCTGCGGCCTTCCCTACGCGAATGCCGCCGCCATCGCCTATCCGGGCCGGCAGGTGATCTGCTTCATCGGCGACGGCGGCTTCACCATGCTGATCTCCGAGCTCGCCACCGCCCGCAAGTACGACCTCGACGTGAAGATCGTCGTGATCTCCAACAACACCCTCGGCCAGATCAAGTGGGAGCAGATGGTCTTCCTCGGCAACCCCGAATACGGCTGCGAATTGCAGCCGATCGACTTCGAGGTGGTGGCGAAAGGTTTTGGCATCCCGGGCTTCCGGATCGAGGATCCGGCGACCTGCGGCGACGTCCTGCGCCAGGCGCTCGCCACCCCCGGGCCGGTCGTGGTGAACGCGATCGTCGACCCGCACGAGCCGCCGATGCCGCCCAAGGTCGACGTGAAGCAGGCCGCGAAGTTCGCGCAGTCGCTCGCGAGCGGGACCCCGAACGCCGGCAGGATCGCGCTGACGACGGCCTCCAACACGATCCGCGAGATCATCTGAGGCGATGGAGGGCGCCCGCATCGCCCGCGTCGCGGCGAGGGCCTACACGGTCCCGACCGACGCGCCCGAAGGCGACGGGACCTTCACCTGGGAGAGCACCACGATGGTGCTGGTCGAGATCGAGGCCGGCGGCGCGACCGGCCTCGGCTACACCTATTCCACCGCTGCGGCCGCCCGGGTGGTCGAGGACGTGCTGGCGCCGGTGGTGACGGGCGAGGACGCCTTCGCGATCCCGCGCCTGTGGGCCGCCATGGTCCGCGCGGTCCGCAACCTCGGCCTGCCGGGGATCGCAGCGACCGCGATCTCGGCCGTCGATTCGGCCCTGTGGGATCTCGAGGCGCGGCTCCTCGACCTGCCCCTCGCCCGCCTGTTCGGGATGCAGCGCGACGCGGTCGCGATCTACGGCAGCGGCGGCTTCACGACCTATTCGGACCACCGGCTGCGCGACCAGTTCGCGGGCTGGGTGGCGCAGGAGGGCTGCCGCCTCGTCAAGATGAAGATCGGTGCCCAGCCCGGCCGCGATGTCGCCCGCATGCGCGCCGCCAGGGAGGCGATCGGCGACGCCGCGCTGATGATCGACGCCAACGGCGCCTTCGACCGCAAGGAGGCGCTGCTTTTCGCCGGGCACGCGACCGAGTTCGGCGTGATCTGGTTCGAGGAGCCGGTGTCGAGCGACGACCTCGACGGCCTGCGCCTCCTGCGCGACCGCGCTCCGGCCCCGGCCTCGATCATGCGCCTGAAGTAGAAGGGCTCGTAGGCGTACTCGCCGGCGGCGATCTCGACCGCGCCCCGACCCCGGTCGAGATCGCCGCCGGCGAGTACGCTTACGAGCCGTTCACCTTCAGGCGCCTCATCGGCGCCGTCGACGTGATCCAGGCCGACGCCACCCGCTGCTGCGGCTATACCGGCTTCCTGCGCGCGGCGGCGCTCGCCGACGCGGCGCCCATCGACGTCTCGGCGCACACGGCCCCGGCTCTGCATCTTCCCGTGTGCTGCGCCGCCCCGCGCATCCGGCACGTGGAGTGGTTTCACGATCATGCGCGCATCGAAAGAATGTTCTTCGACGGCGCGCCGGTGCCCCGGGACGGCGCGATCCGGCCGGATCTCACGAGGCCCGGCCACGGCCTGACGCTGAAGCGCAGCGACGCCGAAGCCTACGCGGCCTGAGGCCGCCAGACGGGAGGAGAGGATGGTCCGCCCGGCACGACGGGAGGAGCGCACGCCCGGCGGGCGCGTGAGGACCGCCGCCGTCGCGACCGGCGACGCACGGGCGCTCGCGCGCGACCTCGCCGCGGTGCTCGAGGGGGAGGTCCGCTTCGATGCGGGCAGCCGGGCGCTCTACGCCACCGACGCCTCCAACTACCGCCAGGTGCCGATCGGGGTGGTGCTGCCGCGCAATGCCGCCGATGTGAAGCGGGCGCTGGACGTATGCCGCCGGCACGGCGCGCCGGTCCTGAGCCGGGGCGGCGGCACGAGCCTCGCCGGCCAGACCTGCAACACCGCGATCGTGCTCGACTTCTCCAAGTACCTGAACCGCATCATCGCCCTCGACCCGGAGCGGCGCCTGGCCCGGGTCGAGGCGGGCTGCATCCTGGACGAGCTCCGCGACGCCGCCGAGGAGCACCACCTCACCTTCGGCCCGGACCCCGCCACCCACAACCACAACACGCTCGGCGGCATGATCGGCAACAATTCCTGCGGCGTGCATTCCGTCACCGCGGGCCGCACCGCCGACAACGTCCTCGCCATGGAGGTCCTCACCTATGACGGCCTCGGCCTGTCGGTCGGTCCGACGAGCGAGGACGCCTTCCGCGCCATCCTGGCCGCCGGGGGCAGGCGGGCCGAGATCTACCGCAAGCTCGACGCCTTCCGGCGCGAGTGGGGCGACCTGATCCGCGAACGCTATCCCAGGATTCCGCGCCGGGTCTCGGGCTACGCCGACCTCGACGCCCTCTTCCCCGAGAACGGCTTCGACGTGGCCCGCGCCCTCGTCGGCACCGAGGGCACCTGCGTCACGGTGGTGGAGGCGACGGTCCGCCTCGTGCCGAGCCCGCCCGAGCGGGCGCTCGTGATCCTCGGCTTTCCGGACATCTTCCAGGCCGCCGACGCGGTGCCGCAGGTCCTCGAGCACGGGCCCCTGGCCTGCGAGGGCATCGACCACTTCCTGGTCGAGGCCATGCGGAAGAAGCACCTCCACGAGGGCAAGATGGGCCTTCTCCCGGAAGGGTGCGACTGGCTCGTGGTGGAGTTCGGCGGCGACACCGAGGAGGAGGCGGCGGAAAAGGCCGATCGCCTCGCCCGCCGCTTCGATCCCCTGCCGCACGCGAGCGCCCGGCTCGTCACCGACCCGGCCCGGCAGGCGAAGGTCTGGCAGGTGCGGGAGGCGGGGCTCCCCGGCAGCGCCTACGTGCCTGAGCGGCCCGAGACCTGGGAGGGCTGGGAGGACGCGGCGGTGCCGGTCGAGCGGCTCGGCGCCTACCTGCGCGACTTCCAGCAGCTCCTCGACCGCTACGGTTATGTCACGCCGATGTACGGCCATTTCGGCGACGGGCTCGTCCATTGCCGGGTCAGCTTCGACCTGAAGTCGGAGGACGGCATCCGCGACTGGCGTCGCTTTCTCGACGACGCCGCCGACCTCGTCGTGCGCCACGGCGGCTCGCTGTCCGGCGAGCACGGCGACGGCCAGTCCCGCGGCGCCCTGCTCGAGCGCATGTACGGGCCGGAGATGATCGAGGCCTTCCGCGCGTTCAAGGCGATCTGGGACCCGGACGGGCGCATGAACCCGGGCAAGGTTGTCGACCCCTACCCGATCGCGTCGAACCTGCGCCTCGGCCCGAGCTACCGGCCGAAGGAGCCCAAGACCCACTTCTCCTACCGGACGGAGGGCGGCTTCCTCGGAGCGGTCGAGCGCTGCGTCGGGGTCGGCAAGTGCCGCCGCATCGAGCCCGAGAACCAGGTCATGTGCCCGAGCTTCCTCGCCACCCGCGAGGAGCTGCATTCGACCCGCGGCCGCGCCCGCATGCTGTTCGAGATGGTGCACGGCGGGCCGATCGACGCCGGCTGGCGCAGCCCCGAGGTGCACGAGGCCCTCTCCCTGTGCCTCGCCTGCAAGGGCTGCAAGTCGGACTGCCCGGTCAATGTCGACATGGCGACCTACAAGGCCGAGTTCCACGCCCACTACTACAAGCGCCGTCTGCGCCCGCGCGCTGCCTATTCCATGGGCCGCGTCGCCTCCTGGGCCCGGCTCGCCGCCACCATGCCGCGGCTCGCCAACTTCGCCGCCCACATGCCGGGCCTCGCCGGGCTCGGCAAGCGCCTGGCCGGCATCGCCCCGCAGCGGCGGATGCCGTATTTCGCGCATTGCACCTTCCGGGACTGGTTCCGCCGGCGTCAGCCACGCCGCGGCGGCCGGCGGGTGCTCCTGTGGCCCGACACGTTCAACGACCATTTCCGCCCGCAGGTCGCCATCGCGGCGACGCAGGTGCTGGAGGCGGCCGGGTTCGCGGTGGCGATCCCCGCACGGCCCCTGTGCTGCGGCCGGCCGCTCTACGATTGGGGCTGGCTGCCGAAGGCCAAGCGCCTGTGGCGCGACACGATGAGCACGCTCGCGGACGACATCGAGGCCGGCACGCCGCTGGTCGGCCTCGAACCCGGCTGCCTCGGCGCCTTCAAGGACGAGCTG
>DATLFZ010000402.1:0-2138 GCA_035540795.1 Beijerinckiaceae bacterium
GTGTAGGCCTCGTCGAAGCGCCCGAGGAGCGGCACGATCCGGTCGAACCAGAGGCCGAGGAAGGTCGAGAGCGGCGGGCGCTGGGGTTGGGTGATCGCGAGCACGACGACCTTTCCCCCGGGGCGCACCACGCGCGCCATCTCGCGCAGCCCCTGCTCGAGGTCTGAGAAGTTGCGCGCGCCGAAGCCGACGGTGGCGGCGGCGAACTCGCCGTCGCCGTAGGGCAGGTCGAGCGCGTTGGCCTGCTCCCAGCGCAGGGCGGGTGCCTTGCGGCGGGCCAGGTCGAGCATCCCCGCGCTGAAGTCCGAGCCGACCACGTCGGCGCCGCGGCCGGCGAGCTCGATCGCCAGGTCTCCGGTGCCCGTGGCGACGTCCAGCGCCCGGTCGCCCGGGCCGACCTCGGCGAGGTCGGCGGCGCGGCGGCGCCACTGGTGGTGCAGCCCCGCCGTCATCACCGAGTTCATGAGGTCGTAGACCCCGGCGATGCGGTCGAACATCGCCCGGACCTGACCTTCCTGGAGGGTGCCCGCCCGGGCCCCGTCCAGCTGCGGCGAGCGCGTCAGCCGCCGCCCTCAGACTGGTAGCTGGTGCCGGCGCCGGCGCCGCCCTCGACACGATCGGAGCGCAGGTACGCGAGGAAGTCGACCAGCGCCTCCTTCTGGTCCTCGGGCATGTCGGCGTAGGAGGGCATCGGCGCCGTCGGGTTCTCGAGCGTGCGGCGCAGCGCGGCCTTCGGCGTCTTGTCGGCGATGTGCGTCAGCTCGGGCCCGGGCCCGTCGTTGCCGTTCTCGCCGATCTTGTGGCAGGCCAGGCAGCCCGCCTGGGCGACGACGATCTTGCCCTGCTCGAGCTCGGCCGGGACCTCCATGTCGACCTCGTTCGGCGATCCGGCCGCGGCACCGAGGTAGGTGAGGTAGGCCATGGCGAAGATGGTCAGCACGCCGGCGAGGGTGGCGATCGGCCGCCGCTCGGGGCGCCGCTCGGGGTTGCGGTCGATGAACGGCAGCGCGAAGAGCAGGATCATCGCGATCGTCGGGATGCCGATCGTCGCCAGCGGCGTCAGGATCGCGGGCTTGATGACCCGGAGCAGCTCGAAGAGGAAGAAGAAGTACCACTCCGGGCGCGGCACGTACGTGGTCGTCGTCGGGTCGGCCTTCGGCCCGAGCTCGGCGCCCAGGATGAGCGACATGAGGATGATCGAGGCCATGACGATGCACGCCATGACCCCGTCCTTGGCGACCGCGTACGGGAAGAACGGCTTGCCCTTGCTCTTGAGCAGGGCGTACTCGCGGAGGTAGGCCTCCTTCTCGCGGCGATTCACACGGTCTCCTTCCGCATGTCCTCGGAGACGTCGGCCTTGATCCACGGCGGCGCCGTGGTGCCGAGCTTGGCCACCAGATAGAGGTGGGCTCCGATCAGGGCCGCGATCAGCCCCGGCACGAGCATCATGTGGATCGCGTAGAAGCGCGCGAGCGTCGTCGCCCCGAACTCGGCGCCGCCGCGCAGGAAGTCCGACAGGTACGGACCGAGGTGCGGGCCCGTGCCGTTGATGTTCACGCCGACCACCGTCGCCCAGTAGGAGCGCTGGTCGAAGGGCAGCAGGTAGCCCGTGAAGGACATGACCATCGTGAGGATCAGCAGGACCACGCCGATCAGCCAGTTGAGCTCGCGCGGGTACTTGTAGGCGCCGAAGAAGAACGTCCTGGCCATGTGCAGGAAGATCAGGATCACCATCACCGACGAGCCCCACTTGTGCATGCCGCGCACGAACTCGCCGAGGAACACCTCGTTGGTGAGGTAGCGGATCGACTCGTAGGCGCCGCCGGCCGCGTCGGGCCGGTAGTACATCGCCAGGAACACGCCGGTCATCGCCTGCGAGAGGAAGGCGAACATCGTCGCCGAGCCCAGGGTGTAGAACCAGTTGGTGCCCTTCGGGACCTTGCGGAAGAGCATCCAGCGCAGGCCGCCGGACAGCGAGGTGCGCTCGTCGACCCAGTCGACGGCCGAGCTCGCGAGCCTCACCCTCCCTCCCTCTGCTCGCCGGCCGGGCTGTCCGGGGCGCCGGCGGCCTCGAGCACGCGCTTGAGCCGCGCGTACTGCGAGCGCAGGTTCCGCCGACCGACTGCACGGACCAGCGG